>NZ_DAMCJP010000002.1:0-291344 GCF_032097965.1 Moraxella sp. CTOTU49803
GGTAGTGTGGTTCGCCCATGTGAGAGTAGGTCATCGTCAGCTCCCTATTCCAAAACACCCCCCTTACATCAGTAAGGGGGGTGTTTTTTGCTTTGTAGTTTCTCAAGATGTTTTATATTTCGTATTGTCGGAGACAGAAAAGCCTGAGACACTACCCTTATGAAAAACGAACAACAAAACACAAGTGTCGTAAAATCCGGTATAAACGTAAGGAGGGTGGCATGTCAAAGCTTGTCCGCTGTACCTTTTGCTGTACCTTTTAAATTAAAGCTTAATAAAATAGAAAAAGAAAAAGTGTGGCAACTACCACACTTTTTTTAACGATAAATAAAATACAAGTTTTTTGGCGATTAGTTTGATAAATCTATCGCATAATCTGCCAAGCCTTTATTTGAACCGTCGTCATTATTTACGACGCTAATATTGGTTAATCCTGCTTTTTGGGCAAAGTCAATTTTGTTTGCACTCGATTTAAAGGTTACAGGACCCGCTGTTTTTACTTTGGCAAACCGCCAGCTACGACTGCTACCATTATTGGTTAATGATAAATTCTTAGCCGCTTTGATGTAGTTAATCAGGACATCACGATTGGCATCAGGGGATTCAACTACATTGGTACTATTGATGCTGTAGTATTCCTTTAGACCTGAGGCACGATAGTTATTGGTTGCGATGATAAATGGTGCGTTGTCTTCAATCGGCTTGCCTTTGTAGGTTAAGTTTTGGATACGGCTACCGATAGGTTTAGTCACATCAATTTCATATTGCACATCGGGTGAGGTAAACATATCAAAGTTATACCCAGGAAAAGTGCTGATTAACGATTGTGGTGTGGTAAGACTTGGGTTTATTTGATTAAAGCGTTTGGCGGAATTCTCTAGCCATTTTTTGATCTCACTGCCTTGTATTTTTACTGCAAACACGGTATTTGGATACAGGTACAAATCAGCCGCATTGTTAATGGCGATATTGCCTTGAGCAACATCCGTATAATCTGAACCCCCTGCAAATCCGCTTTTAAATGGGGCACTTACTGATAAGACAGGGATATCTTTATATTGTGGCAAATTGGCGTTAATATAATCGCTGATATAATTGGCTTGGGCTTGGTTGACCACTTGAATCGCTGACACATCACCTACATCAGCAAAGTAAGAAGTCATTGAGAAATCGGATGTACCGATTGGGGTTTTGACATAATTAATAGTGGCATTATGTTCTGCTTGAATTAATTGAGCCACTCGCGGGTTGGCTGCTACAAAAGTTTTATCAGCATTTTGGATAGTACGCACTTCCACTTTGGTATTGTTTTTATTGACGACCCATTTTTTGCCATCAAAGGTTAGATTCAATTTGATGACCCCTAACCCTTTGCCCCAAAAACTTGGCATGACCGCAGGTACGTTGTTTAATAAGCCATTAACTTTATCAATACCTGCCTGGTCTAGGCGGGTGTCTTTGCTATTAGCATCGGGAAACACTTGGTGTGTGTGTCCCATCAAAATCGCATCAATACCTGCCACTTGCGATAGATGCCAACTGGCGTTTTCCATCGTTGGGCTGTATGGTGAGGTATCAATACCACCATGCGACAAGGCGACAATGACATCTGCACCTTCATTCTTCATTTGTGGCACGTATTTTTCTGCCATTTCTTTCGCACCGGCGGTGGTGACTTTGCCGTCTAGCCATTTTTTGTCCCATTGCATAATACCGGGTGTGGTAAAGCCAATGATACCAATTTTTAGCGGTACGGTAACCGTCTTACCATCTGGTGTGGTTGCCGTAAAGGTTTTGGTAATGATTTTATACGGCTTAAACAGCGGCTGATTATTGCGAGAACTAATGACATTGGATAAAACCAAGGGGAAGTCAGGTCCTTTACAAGCACTGGCACTTGCGGTTATGCCATCAACATTAAACTGACTGCCTGTAATTTGATTAAGATAGTTCAACCCATAGTTAAATTCATGGTTACCAATCGTACCTGCATCATATTTTAGGTCATTCATAACCTTATAAATGCCCAGTGTTTCGTCGCATTTGACAGGGTTCACTGTTGCTTGATAGTCGCCTAAAGCACTACCTTGAATGGTATCACCGTTATCTAGCAAGATATTATTGGCAGATTCACTACGAGCGTTATCGATAAGCGTTGCGGTTCGCTCAAGCCCAAAACTTTTGTCTTCTGTCAACTTATAATAATCATAACTCATGACATTATTATGCAAATCTGATGTTTCAAGAATGGTAAAGTTAAGGTTCGTATTGGTAGCGATTTGCTGGGGTTTAGGGTCATTACTTTCATTATCATTGTTATTACAAGCAACAAGTGACATGCTTGCTACAATCATGGATGTGGTAAGGCAAATGCGCTTGATTTGCGTATTCTTATAATGATGGTTGTTATAACGATGGTTTTTATAGTTCATGATCGCTCACTAAATTAGGCTCAAATAAGAGCATTGATAAATTTGTGAAATATCATAGAAAGGTTGCGTGACAAAATGATGAATAGCTATGGGCTAATAAAATTCGCCGCCCGCTGCTTAATCTGAAGCGACCCTGCAAACAACCAATTGTTAAGACTAAGCACCCAAAGACGCATTTGATAGTCTGCCCAATTCCAAGGTAACCCTTAGCTTGCTCGCCAATACACCTTAAGTACGCTATTATCTCGACTTAACTGTAATAACTCATCCAATAACAAACGCAGTTTTTTCGTTGTTGTCGCTTCAAGCCCACCCCAGATGTGGTCAATTTTGTGAGGATGTTGTTGTAAAAAATCTTGTAGTATCGTAAAAATCTGCGTATGAGGCAGTTGGTTATCATTCGCCACAATTGGCAACACCGTTGCAGGATACTGGGCTAAAACGTCTTCTAAATAAGCCAAATCTAGCGGGCTTTGCAAAAAGGTCAGTACAATCGGCGGTGTTGTCTGCTCGCTCATTTGCCACCGCTCTAACAGTCTGGCTACGGTCGGCAGTGAGGTTTCATCAGCGATTAATAGACTTTGTCCCTGTGGCTGATTAACATCGAGATGGTCGATCTTTTCGGGGAATTCTCGCTCACTGGTAAAAACATCGCCTGTTTTTAACGATTTTACCCAGGTTTCGCCAAGACTGATTTCGCCGTTTTTTTCTCCATGACAATAGATATCTATCCAAGCAAGGTTTTGCGTTTCACCGTTTTCATTCACAGTTTGCCATGCCTTACGAAGCGTATAATAGCGGTAGGGGCGGGGGTGTTTTTTTAGGTCGGTGTCGGGCAGTTTGACATCAAACAAAAACGCATAACCTGCCGGTAAATCGGATAAATCGCTATCTGTTTGCACTGTCAAACGATACATATGGTGACTGACCGCTTCAACGGTTTGCAGACAAAATTGACGCTGCTTGATGTCAATGGTTTTTTTACCTTGTTTGCGGTCACTGCGCTGCAATAAGGCGACATATTGGTCGTTGAATTTTTCAAGGGTTTGGGTCGGCTCATTAAATGCCAAAAGCTGATTGTCTAAGTGCGGCTCGTTTTGCGCAAATTGCAAATCCAACAGTAAGCCTTGTTGATAGATTTGGCGCAAGGTCGCATTTTTTAAGGTTTTTTGCTGAAACTTGGTTAAGTTTAGCAAGCCTAACGCCATGTGCTTCATATCATCACTGTGGTCTTCGTTGATGTGATCGATGATGTCGGCAATTTCGGGGTCATCAAATAAAGTCAGATTTTCTGGGTGCATAGAATGTAATTTTTGTTAAAGGGCGATAAGGAAAGGACTTGGGGTAACAAGTCCTTTGTTTAGATTTATGAACCTGATTAAAACTTCGCTGTTAAGCTAACACTGGCTTGTCGCTCTGCGCCCATCCAGCAATTGTTGCGGTCATAACAACTACCCACGTAGGTTTTGTCAAACAAGTTACTGACCGTTAAGCCCACATCGAACGTGGGGTTAATTTGATAATTACCAGCCAAATCCACCAAGGTGACGCTTGGCAAAGTATCTGAGTTTTCTCTATCAATCTGCATCCCAGCGATGTGGCGCACACCCACTTGCACCGCGGTTTTGGCGTTGGGTTTCATACTTGCCCACAGTGTGGCGTTGTGCTTGGCAATTTGTTGCGGGGTATTGCCGACCAGTTGCGGATTAAACTCATCCTTGGTGATTTCGGCATCGACATAACCATAGCCGACACCCACATTTAACCAATCATTGAAACGATGATCGGCAGAAATTTCAAAACCTTTTGATGTGGTTTCACCTGTTTGGGTTTGTTTGGTCCAGTCGATGGCAGTGACCTTGTCATTTTTGCGCGTGATATCGTAGGCAGACAGCGTGGCTTTGGTGGCTTTATCCGCTGAGCTGTATTTTATGCCGACTTCAACTTGATTGGCGGTGGTGGGCTTAAATGCTTCACCTGTAATATAGTTGACGCCTAACACGGGTTGAAATGACTGAGCGTAGCTGACATAGGGAGCAAACCCATTGTCAAGTTGATACAGGGCTGACAATCGCCCAGATGTTTGGTTGGCTTCGTTGACGGTGGTTTTTGTATCGCTACCTGTGGCAGTGGTTTTGGTGGTGCTTTTATAGTCATCATGGCGTAACCCTGCGACCACAGTGAGCTTGTTCCATTGCATTTCATCTTGTAGATAAACGCCGAATTGACTTTGCTCAATATCATCAGTTTGTTGATAGCCTGTCAAACTAAGGGCAGTTTTGCTAAATAAATCATAATCAGGATCGCTTAAATCGATGATGGGTATGCCATTGTACATGGCATCTGCGTACTTAGCGGTGCTATCAGTTTTTTGATAGTCCACACCCAATAGCAAATTGTGCGAGGTATTATCGGTAATCAGATTATAAGCCAATTGGTTATCGGTTGCCCAGTTGGTCATTTTCTCATCGGTCGTGTAGGCGGTGCGTATAAGCTTGCTGTCTGAGCCTTCGCTAAAGCCTTGATGGTAGGTGTTTTTTTGTTGGGCGTCGGCATCGGTATAACGCAAGGTATGTTTAAAGGTTAATAAATCATTGATTTTCCAGTTGATGGTCTCGCTTGGCATAAAGACTTTTTTACTAAAATCATTCCATTTATCGCCGGCGTAGGCATCCGAGTCTAACTTACCATAACTGGCTTTATACACTGTGCCAACGCTTGGTAGTGGGGTAGAAGGGACTTGATGAGGGTCATCTTGATAATACAAATTGGCAAGCACCGAGATATTGTTGCTCGGTTTGTATTCGATAGAGGGATTGAGCAGCACCCGTTTTTCTTCGGTCGTTTGCATTTGTCCGTCTTTTTCACGGGCTAATGCCACCATGCGATAATTGGTGGTATCGTTAATAGGACCTGTGCTGTCAATGGCGATTTCTTTAAGATTATTGGTGCCCGCCCGTAGTCTAATTTCGTTTTCGGGGGTGTTTTTTGGGGTTTTGGCGATTTGATTGACCATGCCGCCCGGTTCATTATAGCCGTACAGTGACGAAGCAGGTCCCTTGAGTACTTCCACGGCTTCGGTAGCATAGGCATCGACTTGGGGCATTAAATTCCAAGTTCCATCATACGGCAGCCGCATCCCGTCATAAAAGTTGGAATAATTCTTAAAACCACGCAGGGTATATTCGTCAAAGATGCCAACCGTCCCACGACTTTCGCTACTGACACCTGGCTCATAACGCAGTGCACTCGCCACACTGTCTGCTTGGCGTTGCTGCAATGTCTCTTGCTCGATACGAGAATAACTCATGGGGGTTTTTTCGGGGTCAAGGGCGGTCTTGGTAGCGGTAGTGCGGTAAGCATCACTACGAATGACCAAGGTATCTAATGTGGTTTCTGGTGCATCTTCGCTATTGGTCGCAACGTCTGCCAGCACTTGACTGGTAAAAATATGACTAATACCCACCGCCAAACTAGCCCGTATTGCTACTGATAAAAAAGATAAACGCATAAGTGACCCCGCCCTAATAAATAATTACAGAAATTTACAGTATGTTAAAAGTAATGAAAATAATAACAATAATTATTCTCATTTGCAATTATATTTAATCCGCTTTTACGAGGTTTTAGGGCAGGTCGTATAGATTCTTAATGCTCACCAATCACTGTAATGGCATCTAGACTGGCTTTTTCGCGTTGCAAACCGGTCAGCTCGCTGAGTTCGCCATTTTTCATCATCAACAATCTATCCGCCTTTTCAAAATAGCTGTCATCATGACTGATAATAAACAGCGTTTTGCCCATTTTTTGCAACATGGGAATAATAGTGTGATAAAACACACGGCGATAGGCAGGGTCTTGGTCGGCAGCCCATTCATCAAGCAGTAAAATAGACTTTTCTTCGGCGACAGCAAGCAGCATGGCAAGGCGTTTGCGCTGCCCCTGCGAAAGTTCGGTGGCGCTAAGTTGGTTATCGGTGACGCTGACTTTTTCTTTGATGGCTAAAATATCTAGCCAATTATCGATTAACTCGGCATTGGGCGTATTTTGCGCGCTTCCCATCACAGTTTTAAACAGATAAAAATCGCTATAAATCGCTGAAAATAACTGGCGATAATGGGGGTAATGTTCTGAGGCGACAGGCTGGTTATCGATAAAAATACCGGTGTTTTCCGCAAATTTAGGCTGATATAACCCTGTGATGAGCTTGGCAAGTGTGGATTTTCCGCTACCATTGGCGCCAATTAAGAACACCACTTCGCCGCGTTTTAACGTAAAGTTGATATGCTTTAAGCCAAAATTTGCGCTATTGTCATAGTGATAATTTATATTTTTAAAAGTAATGACTTGCCAATTTGGGGTTAAAATTTGGGTATCAAAATCTGGGCTATAGTCGGCAAGCTGTAATGACTGTATTTTTTCCAAGGCAACTTTAGCCGTTTGCACGGTGGGAAATGCCCCAATCGCCATCAGTAAAGGCGACTGGATAAATAATACGGTGAGGGCAAACGTAGTAGCGGTGGCGGTATCTACCCAGTGATAAATATTGGCTAGGGCATAAATCACCCCAATTACGGCAAACATCATAATATTTGACCAGCTTACGGCTGATAAATGAAAAGTATCTGCTTTGACAATATGGTTGAAATAGTCGCTTGCGTGGCGTTGATAATCATTGGTAAATAGACGTTTGGCACGTTCACGATTTAAGGCAAGTTCTTTTCGTCCATCAATCACCGCTTGATAATCTTGATACAGTGCATCATTGATTTCTCGTAATGTGGCTAAATGGGCATACACATGGCCAACGAGTTTACTGCTGATAAAAATGGTCAGCGTAATACACCCCATGACCACAAGCAGCATTGGCACGGATAAAAACCCCAAATAAACCGCGGTCGCTGTGCAGATAATCACCCCTTGCACCAGCTCAGGCAAGCGTACAAATGCCACGGTAATCGACTGCACATCGGTAGTTAAGCTGGCTAACAGCTTGGCACTACCGATTTTTTCAACTTGGGCAATTGAAGTGTCTAAGATACGTTTTATCAGTTGCGAACGTAATTCAAACACAAAGCGATGCCCTAACTTAGTCAAGGCAAGCTGTGACATAAACGTTGTCGCTAATAAACCCATAATCGCTACCAAAAATACCGCTAATATCTGCCAACTGCCTAAGAGGGGATTATCAGTGCCGACTGCTGTGATTAAAAAACGGTTAATAAAGGCGATAATGGCGACATTCACCAAGGCATTAAGCAGATTGAGCAAGATGACTTTGATAAAGGCAATACGATGCTGTTGCCAGATAAGGGTCATAAGGGGCATGGTAGTAGGGAACATGTATTTCCTGTTTAGCTTTTATTTTTTAGCCAGTCTCAAATAAAAATCGGACAAAGCAAGCTTCATCCGATGGCAAACGTTAACAATGGGTAAAATTAAAAATCAAAGGTCGCTGACAGCTTCAATGTGCGTGGCTCACCTAAGGTAAGATAGCCTGCACCGTTGTCACCTGCCGTATTTTCATAACCGCCCACCGATGACCAGTAGTCTTTGTCGGTGACGTTAGCAATCACCCCTTTGAGCGTGACTGCTTTACCAGCAAGTTGGGTTTTATATCTTGCGCCCAAATCCACAGTGGTGTAGCCATCGACTTTTAGGGTGTTGGCATCATTGGCGTAACGTTTGCCGGTATGGATGACATCGCCTGTTAAGGTTAAGCCGTCTACTTGGGGTAAGTCATACTCTAGCCCTAGGTTCAACAGGTGTTTTGCTGCACCGATAACTTGCTTCCCTTCAGTGGCATCGCTACCGGTGTCTTTTTGTTGGGTATCAAGGAAGGTCACGCCGCCTAGCACTCGCATATTGGCGGTGGGTTGTCCATATACATTGAGCTCAACGCCTTTATGTTGGTTTTTGCCGTGCGCTTCAAAGGTAGTATCAACGGTAGTATAACGCGGCTTGTTGGTTTGAAAAGCGGTGAGACCTGCACCGATAACGCCGCGGTCGTATTTCACGCCGATTTCGCTTTGTTTGGTGACGTACGGTGACATGGCTTGACCTGCATTGGTCAGCTCAGTTGTTACGCCATCGAGGGTGGTAGTGAGTGGGGCAGTTTCGCCTTTGCTGAGGCTTTGCATATAGTTAGCAAAGACTGACCATTCATCGGTTGGGCGATATAATAGGGCAAACGCAGGCGTGGTTTTACTTTCTTTATATTTGCCATTACTGGCTTGGGTGGTGGGGTCAAAACTTTCATCTTCAATGGTTTGGTGTCTTGCCCCCAAGGTCACTTGAAGTTTATCATCCATGAAGGCTAGGGTGTCTGCCAATGCCACACTGGTGAGCGTGGTTTCGCCTGTCTTGGTAGGATGGTCGATATCGCCACCTGCCAACGCCGCCGCTGACCAGCTGGGTTTGGCGTACGAGGTTGGGTGATATAAATTGGTCGTCAGCGTGTTTTGCCAATCAAATTGATAAGGTGCTTTTATCTGTGCTTTATAGATATTGCCAGACACTACCCAGTTATGGTTGATTTTGCCTGAGGTCAGTTTGCCACGGATACCGATTTCGCCTGTGTTAATGTCATCCTCACGGGCATTGTCAAAGCGGTAGGTGGTGCCATCGCCATTTAAATTGGTGACCGTCAAGTTAGCGAGCGAGTTCTCTTCTTCGCCATGACGAAAGCCATACGCGCCATACGCAGTCAAATTTGGGCTAAGGTCATATTCAGCCCGTAATGTGCCAAACACATCTTTTTCATTTGAATAACTCCACGGTTGCGACCAGTTGCTTTTGGCATCAGCGGCATTGGGTACACGGGTCAAACCTGACAAGGTGACATTGGTGCGTGTTTTTTGCAGTTCGTTATTTTGATAGCCCAAATCTGCCGATAACCGCATGTTATCTTGGCGATAATCTAAGCCCAAACCGACCAAACCCAATTTGGCTTTTTCATCATCGACTGCTGTACCGCCGTCTTGATAGGCGACATTGGCACGCACACCGTACGCTTGATTTGCGCCAAACCGTTGTCCCACGTCTAGGGCAATTTTACCGTTTTCGGCATTTTCGCTGCTGATAGTGACTTTACGAATCGGCGTTTGAGTGGCTCGCTTTGGCAGCAAATTCACTGTGCCCCCTTTATTACTTCCCCCGGGTGCCATGCCATTTAGGAAGGTACTCGCGCCACGTTGTACTTCGACCCGCTCAAATAGCTCGCTTGCGATAGATTGGCGGGGCATAATGCCGTATAAGCCATTCATCATGGTATCGTCAGAGTTGGTGACAAATCCGCGAATCAGATAGGCTTCTTGAAAGTTACCAAAGCCACGAGCCACACGCACCGTTGAATCTTTTTTTAGGATATCGCCAACAGAATCCGCTTGTTTATTTAAAATAAAGTCATTGGTATAGGCTGTGGTCGAAAAAGGCGTTTCCATGGTCGATTTATTACCCAAAATACCGATACGGCTACCGGTGGCGACTTGCCCACCTTGATAGGCGGGCGGCAAACCAGTTTTTGACGCATCCGCACTTGCAGTGACCACGATTTCATCGAGTAGGGTTTCTGTGGCAGCATCCGTGGTATTGGATTCTTCTGCCATCGCCGCGGTTGATAATAAGCCAATCGTACTCGCTGCCAAAGACGAACGCACGGCTAAAGATAATAGGGATAAACGCATATTCAATCACTCAAAAGACAATAGATAAAACATTTTTGCGAATGATAACAATTATTATTTCTATTTACAATAAGTAATGATAGCGTAACCAAAGAAGTTATGTTTTTAATTTTTCATACCTTTCATCAACCATAAAAAATATAAGCCGCCTATGATGGAAGCGATTGTGCCAGCAGGTATTTCATAGGGAAAAATCGCATAACGTCCCACCCAATCAGCAATCAACATCAGTCCTGCGCCCAGTAGCGCTGATAAGGCTAATTGGTGGGGTAACTGCACAGCCCCAAGTGTCTTGGCTAAATGCGGCGTCATTAACCCAATAAAACTTAGCGGTCCAACCGCCAGTGTCGAAACAGTGCTTAACACTGCTACAAGACTAAAAATCAGTATTTCGCTACGTTTTACTGATACGCCCAAACTGCGAGCCATCGTTTCATCTAGGCTAATCACCCTAAGCGGCTTTAGTAGCAAAAAACTGAGCAAAAATAACACAATACCAATGACCATTAATGCCCACGCCGTCACAGGATAAGCATGGTATGTTGTACCTGATAGCCAATTGAGCATCGCTTGTAAGCGAGGGTCGCCTGACAGTTTGATTAAAGTTAAAATGCCACCCATCAATGCAGAAATCGCCACACCCACGAGTAACAAATAACTGGAGGATAGCCGACGAGCAAGCCACAAAACCAACAGTAACACCAAACCCGCACCTAACAGCCCACCCAATAACGGCAATCCCAATGCCCAAAAAGAATCGGTTGCCAGTCCCAGTGTGCCTAATATCACTGGACTGAACACGAACACCAATACCACTCCCAATGCCGCACCTGAACTGATGCCCATCACTTCAGGACTTGCCATCGGATTGCGCGTCAAGTTTTGTAATAGCACCCCTGCCGTAGCCAGCATGACACCTGTTGCCATTGCCGATAAGGTACGCGGCAGACGAAAATTCTCGATAAAACTTGCCTCGGTATGCCACCCAAAACTGCCCATTGCATTAGGGGAAATATGTAATACACCTACCGTCACAAGCAGCAACAACCCTACCGAAACCGCCCAAAAACCGCCACCAAAATATCGGCGTTTGACGACCAATAGGCTAGGGCTTTGTTCGGCAATCATGGGTTGTTTACTTTGTCGAATGACCAACCAAATAATCAACCCGGCACCTAATATCCCTGTGACCGACCCCACAGGCAGCGTTATATTAAGTAATGGTTTGAACCAGGGTGACAGCAGCGTCACAATGTTATTGGTCAGCCATAACAACATCGCCCCAAAGGCAAATCCTGCCATTAAGCGTTGCCCAATCGGGCGAATCGCTACTACATTAACGACACTTGCCGCAGCCAAACCGATAAAACTTAAAACGCCCACGCGGCTTACCACGCTTGCCGTGACGACCGCAACAAGGGTTACTACCAGCATACGCACGGCAGCCACAGGCACGCCCAAGGCTTTGGCTTGGCGTTCATCAAGGCTCATGATGGTTAAAGGTTTGACCAAAAACAACAAGATAACGGGCAAGATTAGGCTTATTAGCACAAAAAACTGGCTGTTTTGCCAACTGGTTTGGGTTAAGTTACCGCTTTCCCATGCCATAACGCCCATTACCCTTTCTGAGAAAAAAATCATCAACAGTGAGGATATAGCAGAAAACAAAATATTGACCACCAAACCACCCAAAATGAGCACCACAGGATTCATACGACTGTTGGCAGCAATTGCAAACACCAAGCCCATACTCAGCAATGCGCCAACAAATGCCACCCAAAAGCTACCATACAAGCCAAAACTGGGAAAAAACAGCGTCACAATTAATAAAGCCAATTGTGCCCCTGTCCCTACCGCAAGCGTACTATCTGAAGCAAGGGTATTTTTGACCAATTGCTGTAGCAAGACACTGACTACGCCCAGTAATCCCCCGGCAAATATCGCCACTAACATAGTCGGCAAAATTTGTAACTGCGCCACCATTTGCGCTAAGGTTAGCGACTGTGAACGGGCAAATAATAACCCCAAGGCATCATGCCAAGTGGTTTTAAGGACTAAAGCCGTGGTCATTAAAACCAGCGACAATAAGCCACTAAAAAGCCAAAGGGCAGGGGAATTAAAGGGTTTGATAATTCGCTGATTATCTCGCTGGTTATGTTGTAGCCTAGTTTTATTACCCATTCGCCTTGCCCCCTAACCAATGAGCCTGATTTAATCGCTCGCCAAATACCACCATAGAAGACACGCCGCCATACAGCCAAATCGGCGGTAATACTGCCATACAGCGGTTACTGTTAGCACTTGCGCCATAGCCTAGCCGTTGCCACAGCAAATTTTTGGCTAATTCTTGACGTAGCATAGGACTAAACGGCTCAACCACTACCAAACAGGTATCGTCATCAAGTTTTGCCAAATCACCCAATGCCAGCGAATTAAATCCCCAAAGATTGCCTTTACCCATCTGATCTTCAAGGGTAATCAAATTTAACCCCATCACCTCAAATGTCGGTCGAAACAGGCTATTGTTGGTATAAATCCGCAAATTATTGCTATCGGCAAACTGCACCACCGCAATTTTTTTGATGTGGGGATGCTTTTGGCGAAATGTCGCACCAAGCTCGCCAAGCTGTTTTTTTGACTGCATTAAAAATTGCTGAGCGCGTTGCGGCTGATGAATAATTTCACCCAGCTGAAGAGTCGGTTCAGCATAGTCCTCCCAAGTTGCTATCGCGTTTTTTGACATAAAACTTACCGACTGATGGGGTGTGTTGCCGTAAGCAGGTCTTAGGTGGGCATAAAAATCATTATCAATAATCACAATATTGTTAGAAGGTGAGGTGAGTTGGGCAAGCCGTTCAAAGTTTGGGGTGAATCGTTCCCCAATATCGATAATATCACTTGGCAGCGAGGGTGTACCCACCCATTCACGGTAGCTTTTGGTATCGCCTGTGGCAATCGGTGGATAGCCTAGGGCGGTGAGTGTCGAAGCCACCGCCCAATCAGGGGTGATGACTTTGACGCTGTGAGCCTCTGCGGGCGGTGCTTCAAGCTTTAAAGCCCCCTGAGGCTGGCAAGCTGTCAAAAAAAACAAAACAATCAGCAAGCAAAAAGCTCTCATCACACCACCGCCACTTTATTTCCGGTGACTGGGTGACTTAATAAATGCAAATTGATACCAAAAATCTGGTCAAGCACTTGCGGTTGCATAGTACTGGCGATATCACCCACATGACAAAGCTTGCCATTTTTTAACGCAATAAACTCATCACAAAACTGTGCCGCAAGATTAATATCGTGAATAATAATCACAATCGCCTTGTTTTTCTGCCGTGCCAAATCACGGATGAGACGCAGTATTTCAACTTGATAGACGATATCGAGCGGGGCAAGTGGTTCATCAAGTAGCAAATAGGGCGTATCTTGGGCGATACACATGGCAAGCCATGCCCTGGCGCGCTCCCCTCCGGATAGCGTTGCCACTGATTGCTCGGCAAACGGCGTGACTTGGGTCAGCGCCATTGCTTCACGCACCTTAGTATGGTCTTGTGGCGTAGGCTTTTGTAGCCATTTTTGGTAAGGGTATCGCCCTAACATCACCAGTTCGGCAACGGTAAATTGACTGGCATCAGGCAATTTTTGCGGTAAATAGGCGACTTGTTGGGCGAGGGTTTTTGGCGGTAAATCAAAGATTGATTTGTCAGGCAAATCCTGTAATAAAATCTGTCCGCTAGTGGGGGTGGTTTCCCCTGCCAAAGCTTTAATCAATGTCGATTTGCCCGAACCGTTATGCCCAATTAAGGCATAGATTTTTCCCCTCTCAATGGTGACATTGATGTTGTGTAAAAGGGTTTTTTGTTGGCGCATGACGGTAAGCGATTGGGTGATTAGCATGAGTTGACCCGGGTCAAAGTTTTAAAATAGCAAATCATAGCACTGATGATAATAATTATCATTAATTTTTATAAATAAGAATTAATATCATTTAAGATATTGATAACGATTATCATTCACACTATAATACAGCGATTTCAAAAGTTTCCCTAAACATACAGCGCTATAACTATGTCTATCCAACGTCACGCTAACTTTAGTCCAGCCCATTTCTCAAACGATATTAGCAGCATAGTCGATAAAAAGTCGGGCACGTTGGCACTGATTGGTGTATTGAGCTTACATGGTATCGTAGCGATTAGCTTGGCAAATATGGCAACGCCTGATATCAAACCGCCCAACGTCACGCCACCGTTAGAAATTAGCTTTATCGCGCCACCACCTGCGGCAGACAAGGCTGAAGAGATGACGGTAACAGCCGAGCCAAAACCGATAAAACAACTACCTAAACCCGTCGAAAAGCCAACAGAAAAGCCCATAGAAAAAATAGCAGAAAAACCAAAAGAAAAGCCGATAGAAAAACCCATCAGCAAGCCTATCGAGAAAACAGTCGAAAAACCGATGGCTAAGAAACCTGTAGAACAACCGATTAAACCATTACCCGAACCGTCGAAACCAGCTGAAAAAACTATCGTCAAGCCGCCACAAGTTGACCAAGACATTGTCATGGCAAGGCAACTAGCCCTCGCCAATGAGCGAGCCGAAAAAGCGCAAAAACAACAATTTGAGCGCCAACAAGCACTTGCCAGACAGCAAGACTTAAAACAACAACAAGAATTGGAACGGCAACAAGAATTGGAACGCCAACAAGCGCTTGCACGGCAAAAAGCGTTGGACAACCAATTAATTGAACAACAAGAGCGTGAGCGCAAACAAGCAGAAATAGATCGTCAAAAAGCGCTAGCTGATGCCAAAGCCAGACAAGCGGATGAAGCTAGGGCGAAAGCCGAAAAGGCAAAACAACAACAAGCCGATAAGGATAAAGAAGCCCAGCAAGCGCAAAATAATTCACCTGTGAGCTTTTCGGCAGGGCAAGCAAGTTGGCGACGGCAACCTAGTTTTAGCTGTCATAGTGAAGATCTGGAAAACGGCGCATTAACAGCGATTATTCGCTATACGGTGGACAAACAAGGCAATCCAACCAGCGTCACCTTAGCCAAATCGACCGGCAATGTCAGAGTCGATAGACAACTGTCTATGCAGGCTAAGAGCGGCAAATTTAACCCCTTTACCAAAAATGGTGTACCGGTGGTGGGTATTGTCAATCTACCGGTTCGCTGTCAATAACTATGATTGTTAAAAAATCCGTTCTTCATAAAGCTTATCCCCGTACAAATTGCTTTAACCAATATCACTTGCCCATTGTAGATATAAAAAACCCTCTAAATAAGCGATTTAGAGGGTTTTTCTTAGCGGTTTTTTTGCTAGCTAATGAATTAATTGTATTCAATCACAAAATCTTCAGTGGCTACGCGTACTTTTGCCATAGGCGCAATCCAATCACGTGCTGGATCTGAAACACCCACGTACATGATTACGATACTTTTTAGCCCCAATTTCTCTAAACCTAATACTTCGTCAATCAGCTTAGGGTCAAAGCCTTCGGCAGGGCAACTGTCTACTTTAAGCTCTGCTGCTTGTGCCAATGCAAGTCCCAAGCCAATGTAAGCTTGGCGAGCGATATGTTCAAAGTTTTCGTCTGCGCTTTTTTTGGCCACACTTGCTTTGAGCATGGAAGTATAGCTATCAAAACGCCCTCTAGGCAAGCCACGCTCATCTGTGGTCATGTCATATACGTTATCAATTTTTTCGGCGCTATAATCCTGCCAACCTGCAAAAACAAGCACGTGAGAACATTCTTTCATGCAGTCAGGATTGAGCGCACCCGCCACTAGCTGTTCTTTGATAGCTTGGTTTTTGACCACGATAACTTTAAAGGGCTGCAATCCTGATGAGGTGGGCGCCAGTCGGGCGGCTTCGATGATTTTGTCGATATTTTCTTGACTCACGCTTTGGTTTGGGTCAAAGGCTTTGACGGCATGGCGCCATTGTAAATTTTCAATCAGTGACATGAAATATTCCTAATCTAGTGATAAAACTATAACGATAATAGTAGAGCGATAAAAGTTATTGTCCGAGCCTTTAAACAAAGCTATAGAAAGCTCGTTGTTACCAATTTTGTCATTGGCTGTTAGAACGCTTGAAAGGCTTTCAACTTGCTCAACAAAACGGTGAATGTGCCCAAATTGGTCTTTGACATTTGAGCACGCTGCTTGCAATGGAAATTATGTTAAATTGATTATGCCACGACCTTGGTATGAAGGCGTACGTCAACATTGCCACGCACGGCATTAGAATACGGGCAGACTTTGTCCGTCGTTTCAACCAAGTCTTTCGCTTGTTCTTCGCTGACGCCACTAAGTTCAATATACAAATCGATGTCAAGCGCATAACCGCCTTGGGTATTCATGCCAAGCCCAACCACTGCTGAGGTTTTTGAGCTGACGCCTTCTAGCTTCATACGCTGTGCTACATGAGTCAACGCATTGTCAAAACAAGCCGCATAACCCATGGCAAATAATTTTTCTGGGTTGACGCCTGTGCT
This sequence comes from Moraxella sp. CTOTU49803, assembly GCF_032097965.1. Lineage (NCBI taxonomy): Bacteria > Pseudomonadati > Pseudomonadota > Gammaproteobacteria > Moraxellales > Moraxellaceae > Moraxella > Moraxella sp. CTOTU49803. The sequence goes on from NZ_DAMCJP010000002.1 coordinate 16,614, forward strand.
ATTTTGCTCAGGGGATTGTAAATCAAAGCCCAGTGAACCATCTTCTAGTGCAACGTGACCTGAGCGGCCGCCTGTTGAGGTAGCAGTTGGGGTTTTATAAAAAATTTTCATAAGAGTACCTTTTTTTGAATAATTAACTTGCGTGAATGAAAAAAATCGGCGATAAGCGTTATAACATTCGCCACAGTATTTAGGTTTTAAAAAATTATATTTTACACAATATAATTTTCAGTGCCTAGACAATGTAATCAAATTCTCACACGCTGTATACAAACTAATAACAAATGACTAAAAATGCTAAATCTAACGATACCCTAACAAGACGCATGATAATAGATAAGACTTAAGCAGATAGCGCTTAAGGCTAAAAATTTGTTTAATGGTTTTTGGGTGATAGATTGTAGGTACACACCTCTGTATGAGTCGAGCAGAGTTTCTGTGCTACTCGTTGTAGCAGATCTATTGCTTCGTCATCTAACTGCATGGCAGCTAACATAGCACTAGGAATGGACGCAGCTTGAACTTTTAGGGCATCCCCTTTGGCAGTGAGCGATATTTGTACCACCCGTTCGTCTTGGGTGGCACGCTCACGATGCACAAAGCCTTTGGCTTCAAGACGCTTTAATAAAGGCGTCAGGGTGCCAGTATCAAGGTCTAAGAAATCGCCCAATGAGCCGACAGTTTGTGGACTTTTTTCCCATAGCACCAACATGACAAGGTACTGTGGATAGGTCAAATCCAAGGCTTTTAGCAGGGGACGATAGTGGTTAATGATACTTTTTGACAGTGAATAAATAGGAAAACATAATTGGTTACTCAGTTTGAGGGCATCAAGGCTCATCGTATTTTTTGGGACTCTAGAGATGAAAGGGTCATTGACCACTATAGGAAAAAACGCATCTTTGTGCAATCATTAACCACAGTTAGCGGTCTGCGAGGTCAAGCAGTTAATAGCCGATGAGAGTGCATAATCTGACAAAGATGGCGGGTAAATAACGGCATTTGTTTTTAAATTCATAATCTTGCATAATGGGTTTGGTATACTAAAAATCAAGGTGGGGATATGCTAATTGAGCCTTGGCACTGGCTGATTTTGGGGTTAGTGCTGATTATTCTTGAACTATTCTTGACCAGTTTTGTGAGTTTATCGATTGGTGTGGCGGCGATTGTGGTGGCCGCTTTGTCATGGTTATTACCGTTTAGCTGGTTTTTTTGGCTGATGGTATGGCTGATGCTGTCGGTGATTTTTACTATCATTGGTTTTAAATTTATCAAGCCGTATATGCAAAATCGTACCACAGCAGGATTGGGTTCGGGGGTTATCATTGGGGAAACAGGCATGATTGTTCAAAGTCCGCAAGCAGATAAATTGGGCAAGATTCGTTTTAGTGTACCAATTTTTGGGGCGGATGAATGGGTGTGTCGTAGCTACCAAAGCGCACCGCTGGCAGTTGGCGATAGAGCCATTGTCGTGGATGTCATTGGAAATGAGTTGCTTGTAGAATCCACCAAGCATCAATAAAGGAATTGTCATGGAAGCGTTGAGCGGTATTGGTATTTTTTTGGTCGCCTTTGTGCTATTTACCCTTTATAAAGGGGTAAAAATCGTACCACAAGGGTTTAAATGGATTGTACAGCGTTTGGGTAAGTACCATCAGACCTTAGAGCCTGGGTTGAATTTTATCATTCCTTATGTCGATAACGTGGCGTATAAAGTAACCACCAAAGACATAGTGCTAGATATTCCATCGCAAGAGGTAATCACCCGTGATAACGTCGTGATTATCGCCAATGCGGTGGCGTATATCAATATCGTGCATCCAGAGCGCGCCGTGTATGGTATTGAGAATTATGAGCAGGGCATTCGTAATTTGGTACAAACCTCACTGCGTTCTATCATTGGTGACATGGATTTTGACAGTGCGCTATCATCGCGTGACCAAATCAAAGCCGCGCTAAAAATGTCAATTTCTGATGATATTGCCGATTGGGGAATTACCCTAAAAACCGTGGAAATCCAAGATATTAGCCCATCACCCACCATGCAAATGGCGATGGAAGAACAGGCAGCTGCGGAGCGTCAACGCCGTGCTACAGTGACCAAAGCAGATGGCCAGCGCCAAGCGGCGATTGCAGAAGCTGATGGACGTCTTGAGGCGTCACGGCGTGATGCCGAAGCGCAAGTAGTACTGGCACGAGGCAGTGAGCAATCAATTCGCTTGATTAGTGAAGCGGTGGGCGAGCGCGAAATTCCGCTGCTATATCTACTAGGTGAGCAGTACATCAAAGCCATGACTGATATGTCAAAATCACCGAATGCCAAAACCGTGGTACTGCCTGCTGATATCTTAAACACAGTACGCGGTATGATGGGGGAAGTGGGCGATAAAATCCACCGTCCTTAAATTTGGCATCACTCACCTGCTCATCAAAACGCTAACTTAAAACGCTGACTGAAACCGCATCACCTTGCGGTTTTTTATTCGCCAAAATTGGGTAATCATGACATTTTAGGATGTAAAATATGCGTAAAATGAAAAATTTACTATTGGTATTACATACGCCATCAGATAATACCCAGCGATTAGCAGAAGTTGCAAAATCCGCCACACAGCTAGCGGATATTGATAACGTCACTGTGATTGTTAAAACACCGTTACAAACCCAAGTGGAAGATGTGTTAAAAGCGGATGCCATTATCATTGGCACGACCGAAAATTTTGGTTATATGGCGGGGTTAACCAAGGATTTTTTTGAGCGAATTTATTACCCTGTGCTAGAGCAAAAACAAGGACTGCCTGTGGCGTGTTATATCCGTGGGGGGCTTGACGGTACAGGTAGCAAACGCGCGGTAGAGAGTATCGTCACGGGGTTGCGTTGGCGCTGGATACAACCGCCCTTGGTATTAAAAGGTGAATGGTCAAGTACATTTGATGAGCAAGTCGCTGAGCTTACCATGGCAGTCTGTGCGGGTTTATCATTGAATATTTTATAACCGCTTTATCATGATTTCCGAGTAAATTACTCAAGTTTTTTTCCGCGTGATTATCAAATTTGTTATAATATCAATAATTTCACATTGTATGACACGCTGTAAGGATAGTTATGACCCGTAAGCCTGAACTTTTATGCCCTGCTGGCACTTTTCGTAATATGCAATATGCGTTTGCCTATGGCGCAGATGCCGTATATGCGGGACAAGCACGCTATAGCTTGCGGGTGCGCAATAATGATTTTGATGAGGAAAATCTTGCCAAAGGGATTGCCTACGCCCATTCACTGGGCAAGCAGTTTTATGTCGTGGTCAATATCCAAGCGCATAATGCCAAGCTTAAAACCTTTATCGAAGACATCCGCCCTGTGATTGAGATGAAACCCGATGCGCTGATTATGTCAGATGCTGGGATGATTATGATGGTGCGTGAGGCCTTTCCAGAACAGGTAATTCACCTATCGGTGCAGGCGAACGCGGTGAACTGGGCAACGGTCAAGTTTTGGAAACAAATGGGCGTCAGCCGCGTGATTTTGAGTCGCGAGTTATCACTCAAAGAAATCGAACAAATCATCGCTGAAGTGCCCGATATGGAAATTGAGGTATTTGTCCATGGGGCACTTTGTATGGCCTATTCGGGTCGTTGCTTGCTCTCTGGGTATATCAATAAACGTGATGCCAACCAAGGCACTTGTACCAATGCCTGTCGCTGGTCATACAACACCTATAAAGCAGAAGAAAACGAAACGGGCGATATCGTGCCAACACAGCCTACCGCGCAGCCTATCAGCCAACCTATCAATAGCCCCGAAGTTTTTGTGCCTACTCAAGCTACGCAAGAAGATGCCATTCAAACTATCAATCTAAATGGTGATGTGGTGATGGGCGATGACTATGTACAGCAACCATCGGATGAAGTGGTACTGATTGAAGAACAAGGTCGCCCAGGCGAATTGATGGCGATGTTTGAAGATGAACATGGCACTTATATTATGAATTCTAAAGACTTACGTGCCGTCGAGCTAGTCCCTGAGCTGACCCACATGGGCGTACACTCACTTAAAATCGAAGGCCGTACCAAGTCGCATTATTATGTGGCGCGCACCGCGCAAGTGTACCGCCAAGCGATTGATGATGCCGCCGCTGGTAAGCCATTTGATACAGGCTTAATCACCGCACTCGATGGGCTCGCCAATCGCGGCTATACCGAAGGCTTTTTACGTCGCCACGTGCATAGTGATTACCAAAACTATGAATATGGGTCATCAAAAACCGATCATCAACAGTTTGTTGCCGAGATTAGCGACATTACCCCAACACGCTTAACCTTAATAATTAAGAATAAATTGATGGTGGGTGATACCATCGAAATCATGACGCCACAGGGTAATTTGAGCTATCCCCTCAAAGAAATGTGGAATAAACAAGGTGAGCCGATTGATGGCGCTTTAGGCTCTGGCTGGGTGTGTCAAATCGCCAATCCGTTTAAAGAGATGCAAGATGATGTGTTGCAATTTGCATTAATCATGAAAAGCGTCAGTGAACCAATTTTTACCTAACTAGGTAGTGTTGTCGCGGTATCAGGCGGGATTTTAAAGCCATTGAGACGACTTTGGCGGGAATTTAGCGGACAATTTTCGGTTTGTTAACGGTAAAGCAATTCACACTCGCGACAGCTGCCATGAGATTTTACATAACTTATGGCAATCTCGAGACTGGCAGTCTCAACCGCTATTGCCTGAGCATGTTCGCTATCACTTTTTCTCACTCACCGAATGTATGATCACTTTGTATTATAAGCATTAACCGATGGCAGATGTCAGGCAGGAGTTATGGATGCAAGATGACAATGTATGGCATATGAGGTATGGCATTTGAGTGCGGTGTCCCTCATTAATTGCTCAAGGTGTTAATTGCTAAAGGTAAAAACAGACTACAAGACATGGCACTAAAAATCACTTCCGACTGTATCAATTGCGACATTTGTGAGCCTGAATGCCCAAATGAAGCCATTAGCTATGACAATAAAGTACAAAAAACCTACGTCATCAATCCTGACTTGTGCACCGAATGCATTGGGTTCTATGATGAGCCAACCTGTGACAAAGTCTGTCCGATTGATTGCATCATCAAAGACGATGAGCGCCCCGAATCGCCCGAACAGCTACTTGCAAAATATAAGCAAATTTGGCAAAAATAATACTAACAAAAAGTTGCGGTAAATGTTGCCAAAACATTTTACTATAAGTTAATCAATTTTTTTTGAAGTGATTACTGGCATTTTTTATCAAAAACAACATTCAAAGTGACATTCATGGTTAAAAAAAATAACAAAGCGACTGACCCTCAAGCACAACAATCGAAGCGCTCAGCACAGCCTCGCAAACAAAAAAACAAAGCTAAAAAGCGTCACGTTGTCGCGAAACTCATTGGCGTTGGTGTGACAGCCACAGCAGCAACGGGCGTAACTGCTGTCCTAGGCAGTTATGGCGCATGGCAATATGCCAAGCAGCAATATAAAGCGCGCCGTTTATATACCCCTGCATTTAGCGGGGTTGTCACCAATCAGCATTTTAAAGGTAAGGTGCACAAGGTCGGTGAGTATTTAACCTTTGTCACCGATGGCGCTACCTATGCGCTCAATGACCCATTATTGCGTATCCAATCACTGTATCAGTCCAATAAAACACCTACTGACAATCAAGCCAGTCATCAAACCAAGCTCATGGATCAGGTGCATTGTGATGACGTCACTATTGTTGCGGAACTCAGTGAAAAAGGACATTATGGTTATTTAGGACATTTGGACTACCAGTTAACCGTGGTGGACACCGCAGATGATGCGATGAATTTTTAATGGCATTTTTTTAATAGAGTATAGTATAGCATTCGTGACATACGAATGATTATAACCACCCAAGTTGAACCATCATCAAAGGAGCTGAAGATGACAACAAAATTTATCCCAAAACCCTATCGTATCGAGCGCAATGACTGCCAAGCCATGCTGATTGATATACAAGAAAAACTTGCGCCCCATATTGCCGACCATCAAAAATTACTCAAGAAAACAGCGATTTTGATTCAAGGTCTACAAACGCTCAATATTCCCATTATGGTTAATGAGCAATATCCCAAAGGACTGGGGCATACTTTGCCAGAGTTGACGCAGTTACTATCTGAAAAAAATACGCCAGTCTTTGAAAAAACAACCTTTAGCGCCTGTGATACGCCAACTTCTTGGCATCATATCGCCCAGCAAAATCGCAACAATGTGATTTTATTTGGCACAGAAACCCATGTCTGTGTCATGCAGACGGCGTTAGATTTACTCGACAACGGTATGCAGCCTATCATTATCACCGATGCGGTGGGCTCGCGAGACCTGTATGACCGTAAAATTGCGATTCGTCGTATGCGCCGTGCCGGTGCAGTCGTCACCACCACTGAAGCAATTTTATTTGAGCTGTGTCGTAGCTCAGAAGATCCCGCGTTTAAAACGATTTCAGCGCTAGTCAAGTGAACACAACTCAGACCATGCAGGATTAAGAGGTATTTGATGCAACCGCTTATTGATTATCTGTTGGCATTGGATGCCTTAAAATCAGTCAACCGCCGCAACTATACCACCCAACTGTCTGAAGACACGCCACGACGTCTTGAAAATTCTGCCGAGCATTCATGGCATTTGGCGATGGCGTGTTGGGCAGTCGCGCAGCATTTCAACCTAGAGGTCAATCATGAAAAACTGCTCAAACTGGCACTGGTTCATGACTTGGGCGAAATTGAGGCGGGTGACACGTTCTTATACGCTGATAAACGCTCGCAGGCGCATATTGATGAGCGAATAGGCGTTGAAAAATTGGCAGCGATGATGGGCAACCCCGTTTCAGAATTGTTAACACTGTGGGATGAGCAAGAAACAGGTCATAGTGCTGAAAGCAAACTGCTTAAAGTAGTGGATAGGCTATTGCCCTTTATGCTCAATATGGTGACAGATGGCGGTGCGTGGACAGATCATCAGGTCAAGCGCTCCCAAGTCCAAGCCGCCCAAGCATTTATCAGACAGGATTTTCCCGAGATTCACGACTGGATAACCGAGCAAATTGCCATTGCGGTACAACAGGGTTGGTTGATTGAAGATTAAATGCTGCAGGGGGTCATATGATTAAAAAATTAGCGATTGCTTTAGGGTTGGCTTTAGGTCTTATGAGTATTACCCATGCAGAAGTTTACAAGCTAGACCCAAAATCAACCCAATGCTATCTTTTTAGGCACGATAAATTACAGCAAAAACTTGCTTGCAATATGACAGCCACCGCTGCCACGGGCAAAGTTTGGTGAACGAAGCGAAATTTTAAGCTAAACAATGGCAAAACTATCAAAACATTTGCAAAAGACACCCAGCGTAAATACCTGTCCAAAACCGATAAAATTTTGATGCCTTTTACTTCAGAGCTAGACAGGGGCGATGACCAAATTAGCATTGCCACCATTAACAATCAACCTGCAATTCGTCAAAACCGCTGGCTAAAAAATTACCGTGTGATGAATTGGGAAGAATTTTGGGGCAATCATACTCAATTATTGCCTAATCAAATGACAGACAGGTTGGCGTGTTTACAATTAGAGAATAAGTCCTTCGAGATTTGCACGCATTACAACCACAATGATTTTCGTACCGATTAAGCCAAATAAAAAACGTGCGACATAGGCACGTTTTTTTAACTCACTATTTTTAAAATCACTAACAGTTAAACAATCTCTGGCGATTGGTTATTATCAATCACTGCCTCATTGACTGTCACGGTTTTGCCGGGTGTCATTGAAGGCAGTTCATACATGGTATCGAGCAGGGCGTTTTCAACAATGGAGCGTAGACCACGCGCGCCGGTACGACGCTTTAGCGCTTGTTTGGCAATCGCCACCAGCGCATCATCGGTAAACGATAACGTCGCATTTTCCATTTCAAACAAGTATTCGTATTGTTTGACTAGCGCATTTTTTGGCTCGGTTAAGATTTGTACCAATGCTTCTTCGTCCAATTCTTCCAGTGTCGCGACCACAGGCAGACGACCAATTAACTCTGGAATCAGACCAAATTTAATCAAATCTTCTGGCTCCACTTGCTTGAACAATTCACCGGTTTTTTTACCGCTGTCTTTGGCTTTTACCTCAGCGTTAAAACCGATACCGGTTTTTTCGGTACGCTGTTGAATGACATTGTCGAGACCGGCAAAAGCACCGCCACAAATCACCAAGATATTACTGGTGTCGACTTGAATCATCTCTTGGTTTGGGTGCTTACGACCGCCTTGCGGTGGAATATTGGCAACCGTACCTTCAATCAGTTTCAACAGCGCTTGCTGTACGCCTTCACCCGACACATCACGGGTAATCGAAGGGTTTTCGCTTTTACGGCTGATTTTATCAATTTCATCGATATAAATAATGCCTTTTTGCGCTCTCTCGACATCAAACTCTGCCGCTTGTAACAGTTTTTGTACGATGTTTTCCACGTCTTCACCGACATAACCTGCTTCGGTCAAGGTAGTGGCATCGGCGAGCGCAAATGGGACATCAAGTAGGCGTGCCAGGGTCTGCGCCAGTAAGGTTTTGCCAGACCCAGTTGGACCAATCAGCAAAATATTGCTTTTTGATAGCTCAACCATGGCATCATCGGCGCCAAGTGTCGTCAACGCTTTATCTTCACTCAGTTTTTCACTGACCTTTAAGCGTTTATAGTGGTTATAAACCGCTACCGCCAAAGTTTTTTTGGCTTTATCTTGACCGATGACATACTCATCTAAGTGGCTGCGAATTTCTTTGGGGGTTGGCAATTTGCGTGCTGCCCAGTTTTCACGCTCATTGGTATCACTACCGTCGCTGCCTAAAGACTTGGATTCGGCGATTAAATCATCGCACAGTTCAATACACTCATTACAGATATTGGCGTCTTGACCTGCAATTAGCTTTTTGACTTCGTGTTTGGCTTTACCACAAAACGAGCAGTGTGGCTCAATGTCATTTTTTGACATAAAAAAACGCTCCTAAAATTATGCTTGTCTTAATTGCTTTGTAAGTGTGTAACCTATTAAGCAATGCTTGGACGTTTTTCTAATACTTCATCAATCAGACCGTATTCTTTGGCTTCTTGGGCATCTAACCAATAGTCACGCTCGACATCACGGGCGATTTTCTCAAGTGGCTGACCGGTACGTTCTGCCAAGATTTTATTTAAGCGTTCACGGATTTTTAGGATTTCACGCGCATTGATTTCAATATCAGTCGCTTGACCTTGTGCCCCACCTGACGGTTGGTGAATCATCACACGCGCATTGGCTAAGGCGTAGCGTTTACCTTTTTCACCCGCTGCCAGTAAGAATGAACCCATGCTATAAGCACCGCCCATACAGATCGTTGACACTTGTGGCTGGATAAAGTTCATGGTGTCAAACACGGCAAGACCCGCGCTCACAGAGCCACCTGGTGAATTGATGTATAAGTGAATGTCTTTTTCTGGATTTTCCGCTTCTAGGAACAACAACTGGGCGACAATTAAATTCGCCATGTGGTCTTCAACTTGACCGGCTAAGAACACCACACGCTCACGTAATAGGCGTGAATAGATGTCAAATGAGCGCTCACCGCGAGCCGATTGCTCGACCACCATAGGTATTAAAGCACTTTGTGGTGACAACACGTCACGGGTTACGGTATTTTGGATTTGACTCGTCGCGAAAGGCGAGTCCAAGAATTTTTCTAACATGTTATTGTCCTTTTTAAATATGCAAAAGCCCTTATCGTTTATAAGGGCAATTGGCATAAAAACAAGTTACTAAGCTGACTAAAAATACATTCTTAAACGCCTAAGCTTAAATGCCTAAGAATGGATTAAGCCAATTATTACATCATCGCTTGTTGTTGGCTAGCTAGTAAGTCTTGGTAAGATACTTCAGTATCAGTCACTTTACCTTGAGACAAGATATGATCGACCACTTGATCTTCTAACACCACCGCTTCGATGTTGGCACGTTCCTGCGCATTGTTGGTGTAATAGTCGATAACTTCGTTTGGATCTTCGTAGTTTTCTGCCATTTCATTGATATATGTGGTCACACGTTCTTGGTCAACTTCAAGTTTATTTGACTCAATCAGACTCGATACAATGATACCAAGGCGGGCAGCGCGCAGGGCTTGCTCTTCAAATAATTCGTTTGGTAGCATGTCTTTGTTAAAAGTTTTAGGATCGGCACCAAATTGCTGGGCAAAACGGTTTAACATCATACTACGTTGGCGATCGATTTCTTGCTCAAGCATCGATGCAGGTACGTCGATTTCATTTTTTTCAAGTAGGGCGTTAAATGCCGCTTCTTTCACTTGGTTACGGGCAGCGCTTTTTACTTCGCGCTCCATGTTCTTACGCACGTCTGCTTTAAGTTTGTCTAAGCCGCCTTCTGTTACCCCAAATGCTTCAAGGAACTCATCGTTTAATTCTGGTAATTGTGATTGCTCAACTGATTTGACGTTGATTTTGAACTGTGCTTGTTTGCCTTGTAGGTTTTCAGCTTGGTAATCTTCTGGGAATGTCACGTCGATGGTTTTTTCTTCGCCTGCTTTCATGCCTTTGATACCATCTTCAAAGCCTGGAATCATACGACCACTACCTAAGACTAGGCTAAAGTCTTGTGCGCTACCACCTTCAAATTTTTCACCGTCGATTGAACCTTCAAAGTCAAACTTGACTTGGTCGCCTTCATCTGCGGCATCGTCTTTGGCAACGTAAGTTTGGCGTTGTTTTTGTAGGTTTTCAATCATGGTGTCAACATCTGCGTCGCCCACGTTGGCAACTTGACGCTCAACTTCAATGTCTGATAACCCTTGAACTTCTACTTCTGGGAATACTTCAACCGTTGCTTGATAAACCAAAAAGTCGTTTTCAAGTTTCACGTCATCAATGTTTGGCATACCCACGGCGCGGATGTTTTCTTGACGAATCGCATCAAATACGGTATCGCGAATCACATCATTGATCACTTCCTGTTGGATACCTGCGCCATATTGGGCGCGAATGTGTGATACAGGCACTTTACCTTTACGGAAACCGTCGATTTTAGCGGTTTTTGCCACTTGGTTGATGCGTTTTTCCACACGACCTTGAATGGTTGACACAGGTACTTTAACCGTGAGTTGGGTTTCAAGGTTTGATTTTTTGTTGGTAGTTACTTCTAAGTTAGTAACTGTTGAATCTGACACATTTGAATTTGACATAACAAAACCTTCCATAAAATATCAAAAAAGAGCAGCGTGGGTGCCACTCATAAAGGTAAATAGCGATAAGTTATCAGGCTTTTAAGGTGATTGAAAAAAGCCTATAAAATACGCAATCCAAAATCTGTTGGTTAACGCATGCTAAAAGGCAAAAATTAACCGAAAGTGGTATAGTATAAATTAATCATCTAGTAAAGTAAAAAAATTGTTGCTGTAAAATCTCTGTATTGACTACCTTAGCAGTCACACCCTGTCTATCTGCAAGAGCGTGAGTTGAAAACCTTTACTTCATCAATTGCATTAGCAGTTGCTGCATCGCTTGCCCGCGATGACTGATGCGGTTTTTATCGGCCTTGTGCATCTCGGCAGCGCTTTTTTGTAAGCTAGGTAGCCAAAATAGCGGGTCATAACCAAAACCAAGCTCACCTTGCGGGGCGGGCAAGATTTCACCTTGCCAAATCCCTTGGGCAATGATGGGTAGCGGGTCATCGGCATGGTGCACGAGTGCCAACACGCAAACAAACTGCCCGATAATCGGCTCATTCGTATGTCTGTGGGGTTCAAGCAGCCGCAATAATTTTTGGTTATTGGCTAAGTCTTTATGCTGGCTAAAGCTGGCTTCATCTTGGGCAAAACGCGCAGAATAAATTCCGGGTTGACCGCCCAAGATAGGTACACATAAACCCGAATCATCAGCAATCGCAGGCAGTCCGCTAATATGGCTGGCATGGCGGGCTTTAATCAGCGCGTTCTCAATAAAACTAAGTCCATCTTCGACCGCGTCCTCGATGCCCAATTGCCCTTGTGGGATGACTGTTATTTCAAGATTGGCTTGTTCAAATAATTGCTTGAATTCCGCGAGTTTGCCTTGGTTATTACTGGCGAGGACTAACTGGCGGGTAGGAAATAGTTGATTAAGGATAGAAACTGACATACAGACCCACTGTGTGTATTTTGCATAAAAAACTTGACCTTATCATAGCATAGTTAACAGTGGCTCGCGCTGCAAATACTCACATTGCAAAAGCCTTATACCAAACCACTACAGTTTTTTTTGAATAATTTGCTATCATCAAATAGCAAGTAACGGGTTAAAAATCAGCTTATTAGCATGCACTCATTGATTTTTACCCCACAAGATAATAAATCCCCACTATAGAAACGGTTAAATTCTGCCAATTTTTATGGCAAAATAACCCATGTGTTATGAGGATATTATCAAGGCTAATGATAGCAAGGTTAATAAACAAAGCTAACGATAGTAAAATTGGTGAGCGTTTTTAACCCTTGATAAAGCTTGATGAAGCATAGATAAATAACATAAACTAAATAACATCAACCCAGCCAACTTGCCATTTTGGATATGGTTTTGATATATGCGCTTTTAATACAAAGCTTTTATCACACAAATGGCATGTGGTTACTTTTATCATAAAGTCATCACAACAATAGCGAAGGAAAAAGGAAAATAACATGTCACACATTACATTACCAGATTTACCATACGCCAAAAACGCGCTTGAGCCACATATCAGCGCAGAAACCCTAGAATTTCACCATGACAAACATCATGCAGCGTATGTCAACAAACTAAATGAGCTACTACCAGGTTCAGGTCTTGAAGGTAAAGAGCTGGATGAAATCATCAAAGCCACCGCAGGTGATAGCAGCAAAGCGACCATCTTTAACCAAGCGGCGCAGGTTTGGAATCATACTTTCTACTGGAACTGCCTAACTGCTAATGGTGGTGGTGAGCCAACAGGCGACCTAAAAGCCAAAATCGAAGAAGCATTTGGTTCGTATGCAAAATTCCGTGAAGAATTCAAAAACGCGGCTGTAAGCCAATTTGGTTCAGGTTGGGCATGGTTAGTGGCTGACAGCGTGGGTGGTCAATTATCAATCACCAAAACGGCAAACGCAGACACCCCATTAGCCCATAACCAAGTTGCGGTATTGACTTGTGACGTGTGGGAGCATGCTTACTACATCGACTACCGTAATCGTCGTCCAGACTACGTTGACACCTTCCTAGATAAACTTGTCAACTGGGATTACGCAAACGCCAAATACAAAGGTCAACCAGCTGGCGTAGAAAAATAATCGCCTATCTTGGCTTCTTTAAGCCCTTTAGTCGTTTAAAAAAAGCCGAATCAATTTCGGCTTTTTTTTATTAACAGACACTAAAAGTAAAATTTTGTTAATTCTTTATTCGGCTTTCCGCTACCTGGCCACGGATGCTACCTGACCTATCGCAAGCAAACGGGTAAGGTAAAATCTACGCTTAAACCCATCAATCTACCTATCAGCCAAACGCATTGTCTAAAGATAAAAAATGTAGACAACAAAAAGGCGAGTATTCAATGCCTCGCCTAATTTATTCGCAAATTTTTGGTGGCGATAAAGCTGTGTTAAGAAACTTGCACAGGAATCACGTTGGCAGTGTCTTTAACGATATTACCTTCATCAAGGTAAACCAAGCGTGGATGATGGTTGTCGGCTTCTTTCTCATCCATTTGCGCGTAAGCAGCGATAATCACCACATCGCCTAAATCTGCCATGTGAGCGGCTGCCCCGTTGAGCGAAATCATTTTTGAGCCTGCTTCTGCACGAATCGCATAGGTGCGAAAGCGTTTACCATTGTTGACATTGTAAATGTCGATTGATTCGTTCTCACGGATACCCGCCAAGTCGAGTAACTCGCTATCAATGCCACATGAGCCTTCGTAGTGAAGTTCACAATGGGTCACACGCGCGCGGTGAAGTTTGGCTTTTAATAGGGTTAATAACATGATCGTTCCTTACCTTGTCAGGTTAACGCGATGCGCGTCATTGTGGTAAAAGTGAGCAGGCTAGTCATGAGAGGCTGTTAACCAACTCGATAAAAGTTAAACATGATTGAAATATCAGGTGAGAAATTCATCCATCTTGCAATCAATATATGGAAGGAAAATAAAAGTTCAAGGATAGACCCTAAGATTTATCAATCTTGTCCTTTGGTTAACGTTAGGCATTAGGTAGTTTAAAACTATTGATGGCTTGCTGGGCTTTGGATAAGTCACCTGTCACCAAATCGGGCAGGGTACGCATGGCAGCATCTAGCATACTGTTAAATGCGATTTGCTCATCAGCGGTCGGTTTGCCAAGCACATAACCCGATACTTTGGACTTATGTCCTGGATGACCAATCCCCAAACGTAAACGGTGAAAATCCGCGCCGATATGTGGCACGATATCACGCAGTCCATTATGACCGCCATGACCACCGCCTGTTTTTAAGCGCATACGACCCACATCAAGGTCAAGCTCATCATGAACAATCAGCAGTTCGTCATTGTGGATGCCATAAAAATTCACCATCGGCACCACTGCTTCCCCTGATTTATTCATAAAAGTATGCGGTAACAATAAGCGTATATCCATGCCATACACTACGCCACGTCCAACCAAACCATGAAATTTTTTATCCAACGTCATGGTGATGTTAAACGTCTCGCTCATACGCTCCACAAACCAAAAGCCAGCATTATGCCGTGTTTGGGCATACTGCTGACCTGGGTTGCCAAGTCCGACAATCAGTTTAAGTTTTGACACGCTGATTATTCCAACTTAAGCGGCAAATGACAAATGATTATTCATCATCAGATTTTGGGGCATCATGGGTGTCATCTTGTGCTTGAAGCTTACGTGCTTCTTCGTCACCTTCAGGATCACGAGTACCGGCAGCTTCTTCATTTGCTTCTGGCTCGATTGGCTCTTCAACTTCTACTGTTGGCGCTTGCATAGTAGCCACAGTACGGTTAAACGGTTCAGTCACTTCAAGCTCACGAATGGCAACGCCTTCAGGTAACTGGATATCTAACAAGTGAATCGAATCACCGACGTTCATGCCAGATACATCTACTGTCAAGTATTCTGGGATTTTTGAAGGAATGGCAGTGATTTCAAGTTCAGTGGCATTTGATACAAAGATACCGCCTGCTTTATGACCTGGTGCATCTTCAGCGCCTACATAGTGTACAGGAACAGTGATGTGCATCGCTTGACCACGGACGATACGTTGGAAGTCAGCGTGCATTGGGGTGTTTTTGGCTGGATGACGTTGTAATGCTTTAATCACCACTTCTTCCGTACCTTGACCTTCTACGTTGATGGTCAAAATGTGAGAGAAGAAACTTTCTGTTTCAAGTGATTTAATCAATTCATTGTAACGAATAGCAATAGAGGCTGGCTCTTTGTCTGCACCGTATACGATTGCTGGTACTAGGTTTTGTTTACGAAGGCGGCGGCTCGCACCTTTACCTTGTAACTCGTCGCCACGTACGACAGCGTTTAATTCAAAAGTTTGGTTACTCATGGGAGTTTCCTTGGGTTAGGCTAGTCATGGGTGCCTTGTCAGTATGACTTGGCTGTTTGAATTTACTTACAAAGCTTTAGTTAAAAAGATTGGCAAGTGACTAGCGAGTGAAAAAAAGCATAAATTTGCGACCAATTTATGCGTTATGCGCCACTTTTTTAAAAAATGGCAAAACTTTAACAATTATTTTGCAAATAGCAAGTTAAGAATAGCAACATGGACGGAACCAATAAGCTCGCATCTTACATGTTGGCTAGTATTGCCTAAAATCACCTACATAATATCAAACATCGCACTTAATGATTCTTCATTGTTGATACGACGTAGCGCTTCAGCCAGCATAGGGGCAATGGTCACTTGGCGAATTTTGCCCGTGTTTTTTGCGGCATCTGACAGTGGGATAGTATCGGTTACAACAAGTTCATCAAGCACTGACGCTGCAATTGTTTGGATTGCTTTACCTGACAATACAGGGTGAGTGATGTAACCCACCACCCGGCGCGCGCCTCGGTCTTTTAATGCGGCGGCGGCTTTGCACAGGGTACCTGCGGTATCCACCATATCATCGATAATCACGCAATCACGGTCTTTAACATCACCGATGATATGCATCACTTCTGATTCATTGGCTTTGGCGCGGCGTTTATCGATAATGGCCATGTCGGCATCGCCTAACTGTTTTGCCATTGCACGGGCACGCACCACACCGCCCACGTCAGGAGATACCACCATCAAGTTATCGTATTTTTGCTCACGCAAATCTTTAAATAAAACCGGCGTACCGTAAATATTGTCTACAGGGATATCAAAGAAACCTTGAATCTGGTCTGAGTGCAAATCCACGGTAACGACACGGTCAATGCTCACGATATTGAGCATATCAGCCACCACTTTTGCTGAGATAGGGACACGCGCTGAGCGAGGACGACGGTCTTGACGCGCATAACCAAAATAGGGCATCACTGCCGTAATGCGACCTGCACTGGCACGGCGCAAGGCATCTGCCATTACCATGATTTCCATCAAATTGTCATTGGTCGGTGAGCAAGTTGATTGTAGGATAAAGACGTCTTTACCACGTACATTTTCTTGGATTTCAACCGCGACCTCACCATCCGAAAAACGCGTCACATCGGCACGTCCTAACGGAATATGTAAGTGATTGGTGACATTTTTTGCCAATTCTGGATGGGCATTTCCGGTAAAAATCGCCAAATAAGGCATATGCGAGTCCTATTTTTCTAGACCAACGACGGTTTCATCAAACAAAAAAACTCATCAACTAACTTTTACAATTAGGATGAGAAAAACGTCATTACGTCAACTACTAAAAATGGGTTAGTAAAGAAAATGGCAGGGGTAGCTGGACTCGAACCAACGAATGCCAGGATCAAAACCTGGTGCCTTACCAACTTGGCGATACCCCTGTGACGGTGCGAACTATACCGATTTTAGGCGATTTTGTCAATGTAAAATGTCTTGAACAGCGCAGATTTTATGACAAAATTTTTACTACGTGATGCACAAGAAAATCTGTACATCTTTGAATATGGCAGGGGTAGCTGGACTCGAACCAACGGATGCCAGGATCAAAACCTGGTGCCTTACCAACTTGGCGATACCCCTATATTGGAAGCGATATTTTAACCAAAAAACATAAAATTGCAAGCTTTTTTTGGACATAAACACCAAAATTTTTGCAATTGTTGATTTATCAAAAATTTATTACAGCGTATGCACCCAATACGCGTGAAACGGTGAGGATTGTAGCCAGTGTTTGATGGTGTTTTTATCAAAATCGCTAGGTATTGGCAAAAACACACAGCTGCCTGAGCCCGTCATGCGTGGTGTGGTGTGGGTGTTGGCGGCAAGCGTCATTAAAACATTCATCGCGGTGTTGACGTTTGCAGATAAGGCACATACCACAGGTTCAAAAACATTGGTGAAGCCATCGGTTAGCTCATTGGTAAAGGCATGACAATGGTTTTGCAAATAGTCATGAGAAAGGCTTGCACAGTCACGTTTTAGCAGCGGATGGGCGAAAAGTTCAGCCGTGCTGATATGGGCATCGGGTTTTAACAATAAAAATTGCTGCGCAGGCAAGTCAATCGGCGTTAAAATATCGCCAATGCCTTCAGCAATGGCATCTTTGCCAAAAATAAATATCGGTACATCTGCGCCCAGTTTTGCGCCAATAAGGCGTAGCTGCTCATTGCTCAATCCCAGTTGCCATAAGCTATTGAGCGTCATCAGGGCTGTCGCACAATTAGACGAACCCCCGCCCAAGCCTGCCCCCATCGGAATGTGTTTATCGAGGTGAATATCAACAATTGGTAATTGGGCGATTTGCGAGTCACTCAAGATTTGATGATTTTTGGCAAAGGCTAATAAGGCAATGGCCGCTTTAATAATCAGATTGTCGGCAGGGTTGTCGGTGACGTGCTCGGAATTGGTCAGGGTGACGGGCAAGTTGTCGCCAATGGTTGTATCCGTATGACTAAAAGTGAGCGTATCGTATAAATCTATCAGCCGAAATACGGTTTGTAGATTGTGATAGCCGTCGGGGCGTTTACCGGTAATATGTAAAAATAGATTGATTTTGGCAGGGGATTGTTGGGTAATGGTCGGCATATTTTTATAATGAGTGACAGGTTTGCTTAAAATTCTAACATATCAATTTGCATTGAAGTTCATTGAAAGGATAAAAATCGGCTGTGCTATAATGCCTTTCCTTTTTGATTCGATGTTCAAATTTAAAAAATGTCTCAACTTAAACCTTTTCTAAAATGGGCTGGCGGTAAATCACAACTCATCGGTGATATACAAGCACGTTTGCCAAATTATACAGCCAATCAAGATTTCTGTATGATTGAGCCATTTCTAGGTGGGGGTGCGGTCAGTTTTTGGGCATTATCTAACTTAAAGTATCTAAAAAAACTTATTATTAATGACTTTAATGAAGATCTAATAAATGTCTATCAGGTTATCAAGGCAGATGTTCAACAGTTAATGATTGAGTTAGATAACTTGCAAAAAGATTATGATAAGTTGTTAGATAAAGATGCAAAAACGCCTTATTTTTATGCTAAACGTGCAAGTTTCAATCAAAGAAATCTTGATCCAGTGAAGCAAGCCAGTTTATTTATATTTTTGAATAAAGCCAGTTTTAATGGGCTATATCGAGTTAATAAAAAAAATCAGTTTAATGTGCCAATAGGTAGTTATAAAAGACCCGTTTTTTTGGATAAAGCATTATTACTTGCAGTCTCTGACGCGTTGCAAAAAGTCGTGATTTTACAGGGTGACTACGAGCAAACGCTTAAAGCGCTACCAAACAACTTACCTTGCTGGTTTTATCTTGATCCACCTTATCGCCCGATTAGCGAAACAGCAAGTTTTACTGCGTATTCTCATCAAGTTTTTGATGACAGTGAGCAACGTCGGCTGCATGAGTTTTGCCAGAAAATTGATAAGTTGGGGCATCAGTTTTTATTAAGTAATTCCGACCCAAAGACGCACAGCAAGTATGATGATTTCTTTGACACACTCTATCAAGATTTTAATATCGAGCGAGTAACGGCTAATCGTGCTATTGGGGCAAAATCAACCAGTCGCCAAGCCGTGAATGAATTACTAATTCGGAATTATTAATTATGGATAGTCAATTGTTTGCAGATAAACATTTTGAGAAGTTCATTGAGACACTAAATTTAAAAGGTATCACTCAGTTTGATTATTTTGTGAACTGGGGAAAGGTGTTTAAAAATATTACGCCAATCGAAAAAGAGCTGAATTTGTTAAACACTGCCATTGGTAAAGAAGATATCGAAGCGGCATTGTTCGATATTCTTAAGACTTATCCGAAGACAATTAAGACAGTACCCACTCTTTTGGCAATTCGAGACAAATCAATTGAAGTTTTGATTGATAGCACGGCTTTTATTTATAAAAATTTTGACTTCAATTTAAAAGAAGTCACAGATGAAAAAATTCACGATGTGGTAAATCTCTTGATTGAGAGTGGTTTTGCGGAATTGATCAAAACCAAGCAAATTAAAAGTATCCCTGACTATTGTATTGGTGTAGAAGTTGGACTTGATTCCAACGGTCGAAAAAATCGTGGTGGTACATCGATGGAAAAACTCGTTGAATCCTTTGTCGCCATATTTTGTCATGAACATAATTTAGCTTATTTGGCTCAAGCCAACGCCAAAAAGATTAAAGAAGTTTGGGGCATCGATATTGCTGTTGATAAATCTTCGAGAATCATCGATTTTGTAATCAAAAAAGATGCGCAGTTATTTTTTATCGAGTGCAATTTTTATGGCGGTGGTGGCTCAAAGTTAAAATCCACCGCAACTGAATATATCGAAATGAGCCGCTTTTGGCAGGCTCAAGAGGTTACTTTTATTTGGGTGACTGATGGGAAAGGTTGGCTGAAAACTAAAAATCCATTAAAAGACTATTTTGAACGCAACAATATTTTGCTCAATATTGAAATGTTAAAAGATGATTATTTGGGTAAAATTTTATTCCCAAACAATCTTATTAAGTAAGTCAGCAACATTAAAAAAGTAGTCCGATTGATTATCTCGAATATATTGTAATGGGTCTTTATATTTAGGCTTATCAAACCATTCGCTTAGTAAGTAATAAAAATGAACTTGTTTTCCTAAAGGGGTAAACATTTTCTGATATTGCTGGGTTTTAAAAGGAAAAGTTGTCAGTTTCTCATCAACTGACCCGCCTGTATTTTGAAACTTTTTCTCTATGATATAACATGACTTTTGGGTAATTAATACATCATCAGGCAATAATTGAGAGCTAATAAAATCTTGCCAATTTATTTGATTAAGCAATAAGTAATTTTTGTACAAGCCATACTTAGAAAAATGTTCAGCGACCAAAATATTTTTCAAATAAATTTTATTATTTACCGTATGAAAATTAGGTAGAGCATCAATCACTGTCAAAAGATCCATGTTTCTTTCAAAGGTTAGACCATTAATATTGGTTTGTGCCCCACCGCCAAAACTATTAGGCTGTCTTGCCATTATTTATCCTAAAAATCAAATAATTCACTTAACGACAAATCAAACGCGTTAGCAAAAATCTCAATATTGATTAGTGCAGGATTTCGCTCGCCACGTTCGACCATGCCAATATAGTTACGATGAAACCCTGTCAGTTCTGCTAACTGCTCTTGACTGAGATTTTTAGCTTTGCGCAGTTGGCGAATTTTTTGCCCAAACTTGATTAAAATGTCATTTTCCATTGCGTTATTCTCACTGATTGATTAAAATTAACTACACACAATAAGTGTTATTTTGGAATTATTGACATGCATGTTGCTTACAAGTTCAATGATGATTGTGAATGGCTAGCGGATGAAGGCATCAAAGGCAAAATTGTGAATACCTTGCGAATGCTTAGCTTGGATAGTCGGTTAGAAAACCAGACGGTTTTCATTCCTGATGGTTGTGAAGAAATGGGGTTTTTAGAAGGGAGTTATGATATCGCGTCAATGTTGCACTTTATTGCGGATATGATGGAATGATTTTTTATCAATCAGAACTACAAGATTTCACGCTGCTGCAAGGTGATTGCTTACACATTTTGCCGACAATCGATGATAAATCTATCAATATGATTTTTGCCGATCCGCCTTATTTTTTATCCAATGACGGATTAACGGTAAAAAATGGCATGGTGCAATCTGTTAATAAGGGCGAATGGGATAAATTTAGTGATGATAATGAAGTCTATATTTTTACTTATGATTGGCTAAGCCAAGCAAAGCGAATGTTGGCAGATAATGGCACGATTTGGATGAGTGGAACCCACCACAATATTTTTACGCTAGGGCGAGTATTATCACAACTCAATTTTAAAATCTTAAACATGATAACTTGGGAAAAACCCAATCCACCGCCAAATTTTTCTTGTCGCTATTTCACCTATTCAACTGAATGGATAATCTGGGCAAGAAAAAACCCAAAAATTCCGCATTACTTTGATTATGAATTAATGAAGTCGCTCAATGGTGACAAACAAATGAAAGATGTTTGGCGTCTGCCTGCGGTATCAAGCTGGGAAAAGCAATTTGGCAAACATCCTACGCAAAAACCGTTAGGATTGTTGTCAAGGATTGTTTTGGCGTCTACCAAAGCCAATGATCTCGTGCTTGACCCATTTACAGGCTCATCGACAACAGGTATTGCTGCCAATTTATTTGGTAGAAAATTTATCGGAGTTGACCAAGATAGTAATTTTTTAACCTTAAGCAAAAATCGCTATCTTGGGTTGGATGAAAAATCACGCCAATATTTTAAAGAGAGAGTAAAGCAACAGATTAGCTTGTAGCTTTCATTATTTTCGGCTCTTGAATCGGTAGATTGAGCACAGCAGCTAAGGCAGCCAGTGCCATATCGGCATACCACATATACTGATAATTACCAAATTTATCGACCACAATTCCCCCCAAGTAGGCGCCCAAAAACCCGCCAACTTGGTGACTAAATAACACCAATCCAAACAAGGTTGCCAAATATTTGACCCCATACAACTTGCCGACGGTTGCCGCAGTCGGAGGTACTGTAGCAAGCCAAGTTAGACCTAAGCTAACCGCAAATATAAAAAAAGTCGTTGCCGTCTTGGGTGCCATCAAGAAAATCGCAATCAAGATAGTACGGCTCAAATACATCCAAAACAAAATATATTTGCTGCGAAAATGACCCACACACCAGCCGACAAACAAACTACCAACCACATTCGATAAGCCAATCAACGCGAGCGACCAAGAGGCAACATTGCTACCAAGACCCGCCAACGTCACTTCCATCGGCAAATGAGTGACCAAAAACGCAATATGAAAACCACAGGTAAAAAAACCGATATGCAGCAGCCAGTAGTTACGATCGCTAAGCGCGCGTCGAATGCATTGTGATAGCGTTTCGTGGGCTTGGTTATTGGCAACCGCCGACGAAGCGGCAGGCGCATGTTTACCTACATTGTTACCCTGCGTGAGATAATAGGCCAACGGCAAACACAGCAAACTTGTCCCTGCCATAAAATACATTGCCCCTGTCCAACCTACCACTGGCAGGGCAATTAACCCTTGTAAAATCGGCGCAAATAAAAATTGCCCAAACGAGCTACCTGCATTAATAATACCCGATGCAGTGCCGCGCATATGGGGTGGGGTCTGATTCGCTACTTGCCCCATCAGCACTGAAAAACTACCCGCACCTGTCCCAAATGCGACCAAAATCCCAAGCGTGACCACCAAACCACCGGCACTGACAAAATAGGGTACACTAAAACAGCCAATCGCCAGTAGCAAGGTGCCGAACAATAGTACCCGCCATGCGCCAAACTTATCCGCTAGCGCCCCTGTCACAGGCTGTGACACGCCCCACATCAGCTGTGTCACCGCTAAGGCAAAACTGATTGGCACAATGCCAATATGCGCGCTAGCATCAATCGGTTTGATAAATAACCCAAGTGATAGCCGAATCCCAGACGTAATCAATAAAATAACCGCAGCGGCGGCAACTAACAGCCAAAGCTGATTTTTTGACGGTAGGGCAGGGTTTGGCATAGGGCATATCCAAAAAAAGGTAGCAAAAACTGGGGTGGCAACTACTTGGCTAACGCGCTAGTATCTGACGCATAAAACTGTTCAAAAAAATCCATGAATGCGCGATTTCATACAATCAATGTGCGCCGAGCAATCTTGATTAATTTAACCCATAAAAACAAAAAACCCTAGTAAATACTAGGGTCTCAGGGATTTTAATGGTTAGGTTAACACTTAACCAAACATTCGTTGTATTAAATTTACTTGCTTTGGAACCAAGAATCCGCACGGCTACGTGCAGTGGCAATATCTTGTGATGACAAGTTTAATGCCAATTGACCGATTTTGCTTTGCGCGCGGGTGCGTACTTGGTCTGATAGCATGCCGTCTCGAGCCGCTAGGTCATACCATTTGTAGGCATCGACCAATTTCTTTTCTTTTTCATCTAGCATGGCTAGGGTATAGCTGGCACGGTTATCACCCAGTTTTGCCGCTTTTTCTAACCAATAACGCGCTTGCCCAGCATTGGGCTGCACGCCTTCGCCACGGATATACATCATGGCAAGATTTAATTGTGCGGGTGCGATGTCTTGTTTGGCGGCGGTGGTGTACCACTGGATGGCTTGTTGGAAGTTTTGCTGAATGCCGAGACCTTTTTGGTAGCGTTTGGCTAGGAAGAATTGGGCTTGTTGGTTGCCAGATTTAGCTTGGCTTAGTAATGCCATCGGTTCCATGCTGTCATAGCGTGAGCCATTGAGTGGAATATTGGCAACCAGTTCAGCGCTTGCAACGCCTGATAAGCTTAAAAATGCAGTTAATACGGTGACTTTTAATAATTTCATAACCAACTCCGAGTATCAAGCTGCAGCCATCGCAAGCTTGCCTAGGTTTAGATAAAATAAACTTAATAAATAGGTAAACGAATTAACAGAAAATCTTAAATTTTACAATGATTTAGCCATTCGTTATATTTTAATAGGATAACGCAATCTTTTGATTGTTTTAGGTTAACACTGTTTGCTTTGCGTTTCAAATATTTAAGTGAAAATGTAAACAGTTGTTACAATATTTCACAGGGGAAACAAAGCCTTGCGACACTTGGTGTCGTATAGGGCTTTACTTTTGTGAGATATTGTTAGATTAGACGATAATTTATCGGCTCACCAAATCTTCATAGGCATAGAATCAGCGATAAAATAGCTTAGTTTTTGGTAACACGATAGATTGCCACATCGGCAAGTAAGTTGGGGTTTTTACGGATAATTTGTGCAAGTAGCCAAGGGTAGGGCTTTTCACTTTCTTGTACCGCAAAACGATTGACGATGCGGATGTCATTGTCATCACACAGCTTTTCAAAGTCTTTAAAGGTACACAAGTGAATATTCGGCGTGTTGTACCAAGCAAACGGCAGGGCTTCAGACATTGGCATCATGCCTTTGATACCCAAGTGAATACGGTTTTGCCAATGTGCAAAATTAGGGAAAGTGACAATCACTTCTTTGCCAACACGTACCATATCGAGAAGTAGTTGGTCGGGCTCTTTGACCGCTTGTAGGGCGCGCGCCATCACCACCGTGTCAAAGCTTGCGTCGGCAAACCGCGCCAACCCATCATTTAAGTCTTGCTCAATGACGTTAACGCCTTTGGTAACACAGTCATTGATTTTAGTTTGGTCGATTTCGATACCATAGCCAAACACGCCCAATTTGTTTTGTAAATGCGCGAGTAAATCACCGTTACCACAGCCTAAATCCAAGACTTTGGCATTGGGTTTGATCCAGCGTTCAGCAAGTTGATGGTCGATTTTCATTCAATTCTCGTTAAATCTAAAGTTAAATCCAAAATTAAATCTAAATTAAGCGGTTAAAAAATTAAATACCGATTGACGATAGGTCGGGATATCAAACAAAAACGAATCATGCCCATAGGCGGCATCTATATTGATATAGCTTACGGGCTTACCATTGGCAATTAGCGCATCCACAATTTCTTGTGAGCGCTCTGGGCTAAACCGCCAATCGGTGGTAAAGGATATGATTAAAAACTTACATTGGGTGTTTGCCAATGCCAATCGTAGCGCATCGGTATCACTCAAACTATCATTGATACTGTCATCCTCAATCGCGCCACGCGCTGGGTCAAAATAATCTAAGGCTTTGGTCATCAGCAAATAGGTATTGGCATCAAAACGTTCACTAAACTGCTCACCTTGATAGCGTAAATAACTTTCCACTTGAAATTCTACATCGTAGTTGAACATCAGCTTGCCGGCTTTCAAATCGCGTCCAAATTTTACCCGCATCGCTTCATCGGTGAGATAAGTGATATGACCGACCATGCGCGCCAAAATCAAGCCGCGTTTGGGAATTTTGCCTTGCTCGATATAGCGTCCTTCGCAAAAATCAGGATCGGATAAAATCGATTGGCGTGCCACTTCGTTAAAGGCAATATTTTGCGCAGACAGCTTCGGCGTGCTGGCAATGACCACGCATTTTTTTAGCCGACTCGGATAGTCAATTGACCATTGCATGGCTTGCATGCCACCCATTGAGCCACCAACAATCGCATGCCAGATGTCAATGCCGAGATAGTCAGAGAGCATGACTTGGGTTTTTACCCAGTCTTTGATGGTGACTAAGGGAAAATCAGGACCATAAGGCTTGCCGGTTTCTGGATTGGTACTGGTTGGACCCGTCGAGCCGTAGCAGCTGCCAATGTTATTAAGACATACCACAAAAAAACGCGTGGTATCAATCGCTTTGCCAGGACCGATAAAAGTATCCCACCAGCCTGCCTTTTTATCATCGCTACTATGATAGCCAGCCGCATGATGACTGCCCGATAGCGCATGACAAATCAATATCGCATTGGATTTATCGGCGTTGAGTTCGCCATAAGTTTCCACCATTAAATCAAAAAATGGCAGCGTGCGATTACATTCTAACGTCAGTGGGGTATCAAAATGAATTTTTTGCGGTGTGACGATACCCACAGATTTGCCATCAGATTTGGCAAAACTAATCGGATGATCGTCGTCAAAATTTTTTGGGACAGTCAATTCAGCTTCAGGTAAAATCTTGGTATGTGGTTTGTGTTGCTGTGTACTCACCCGCTTTCTCACTAATTTTTGATTGATAACGCATTAAAAGTATAGCTATTGTAAGGGTTTATATGGGTTATCACAACTTGGAATTCAAATGCCAAATTTAGCATCATCACCCCACTATACACTCCTATTGCTCAAAGGATTGACGCTCACAGGATTGGCGCTCACGGGGTTTTTGGCATTGACGTATTTGGCGTTTCATCAGCCAACATCGGTTTTGGCTGCCAATGCTAGTACAGCCACAAGCGACACGACGATTAGCCATCATCAAAGCAATCACTCCCTCAGCCATCCAAACAGCCACCAAAACCACTATCGAAACCAACAGCACCAACAGCCCAAGCAGCATAGCCACCAAGCAGACGGTGAATCATCTAGCAGTCCATCACAAAACGCAATCTTTGGAAGACCTGTTAAAAGTCCTGTTAAAAGCCCAGTATCATCTAAACAAAATTCTCGCCTAGTGGATGCGCTATTGGTCATGGGTGGGATGGGTTGTCATTGATTCAAATATAGCTTAAAAATGCAATAATTGCGCAATTTCAGGTGATTATCCAGTACGCGTGTCCTAGTAAATATGCTAATCTTAACCCCACTTTTTTTATGATTTTTTGGATTAAAGACAAATTATGAAGCCAAGCAATCCACCTGAAATTGCCGTTGTCCTTGTGAATTTGGGAACACCTGATGCACCAACTGAAGCAGCGGTGCGTCGCTATCTCAAACAATTTTTGTCCGATCCGCGCGTGATTGAGATTCCGCAGTTTATTTGGCAAATCATCTTAAACTTGTTTGTGCTACGCAGTCGCCCCAAACGGGTTGCCCATGCCTATGCTAGCGTGTGGGATGGCGACTCTCCGCTGCGTAAAATTACGCTTGCCCAAGTGGGCTTGTTGCAGCAGCGTTTTGACCAACAGCAACTGCCTTGCAAAGTGAGCGTCCATGCTGCCATGACCTATGGCAAACCTGCGTTAACGGACGTGCTATCGGCATTAACTGCCAAAAAAGTAGAGCAAATCGTGATGTTGCCGGCTTATCCACAGTTTTCCGGTTCAACCACTGGCGCGGTGTTTGACGTCGTCGCTAAATGGGGGCTTAAGCAGCGTAATTTACCCAGTATTAGCTTTGTCAAAGATTATTTTGCCCATCCGCAATACATCCAAGCCTTGGCTGAGAGCGTCAAACGCTTCCAAGCTGAACATGGCAAACCTGAAAAATTGCTATTGAGTTTTCACGGGATTCCCGAGCCGTATGAGCAAAAAGGCGATCCGTATGCCAGACGTTGTCGCTGTACGGCAGCGCATTTGGCGCAAGTGTTGGGGCTTGAGCGTCATGAGTGGGAATGTAGTTTTCAATCACGCTTTGGCAAGCAAGAATGGGTCAAACCTTATACGGATGTCACCTTAACCGAGTGGGGCAAGCAAGGCATCAAGTCAGTGCAAGTGCTGAGTCCGGCATTTTCGGCAGATTGCCTAGAGACGCTAGAAGAGTTGGCAGTCGAAAATCGACAGACATTCCAGTCCAATGGCGGTGGGGACTATCATTATATCCCTGCACTCAATGTGGATGCTGCGCATATTGACTTATTTGAATCACTGGCATTGCCACACGTGCAAGCGTGGCAACAAAATCTGCAAGGATGGTATTAATACTTATTATTAACACTTATTATAAAGCTTGGGCTTAAAGCGGATTATTAAGCGCATTAATAGCGAGCCTTATTAACAGATGACCAATAAAAAAGGTTGGTAACTTACCAACCTTTTTGATGTTTATTTTTGAGGTTTAAATACAAAAAATTTTAGTACAGAAAATCAGTCTTTATAACTTTCATCTGCGGCATCAGGGTCAGCGATATCACCAATAGTCGGATAGTGCTCCTCGCTAAAGCTATCTTCAACCAGTAATTCATCAATCCGCTGCTCATCAATATTTTGGCGATGAATCGCGGTCAACCCACTTTCACCCGCTTCAATATGGCTTGATGACAAGGATTCATCATCCAATTGCACAGTAAAACTATCGGAATCAATATCGGTCAAATTGCTAGATGTTGGTTTGGCTTTCATTTTTGTTCCTTCATTTTCATTTATTGTTTATTATCAGTGTTATGTCGTTATCATAGCCAGTAATCAGCATGACATCTATGTTGCCAATGTGATATTTGTGTTATGTTATCGAAAACAGTTTTTCGCACAGACAGCGTTTTTAACAATTTTTATGGATAAAACAGGAAGTGACTATGTTTAAAAATCTTGCCTCAGATGCATTGGGTTTAAGTGACATCGGTAAAATCATCCCACCAAGCCAGTTTAACCAAACCGATATTGATGACTATATTTTTCATGAAGATAACGAGCGGATTTATTTTGTGATTAAGTCAAAAATGGACGAATATTGCTTTACCAATGTCGCCTTTATCCACCTTGACGGTCAGTCGGCGACCAGTAAAAAACGCTTGCTAAAACGCTATCCGTACCGCAATTTTCAGCCCGCCAATATCATGATTGAGACGGCAGGCACGATGGATATGGATGCTGAGCTAAAATTTAGCTTGGGCGGTATGGCGTTTTCGATTGATATCGATAAAAATCAAATCGAGCAAATCCGTGATATCTATAAGGCGCTGACTGCGATTAGCGAGCAATGCAAACGCATTGCCCATGAAGAAACGGTGCTAGAAAAATCCTTTAATACCGTCACCAATATGTTTAGCTTACGCGAACTGTCAGAAAACGTGGTGCTTAACTTGCCGGATGTCATCAACCAAACTGTCGCACAAGTAGAAAATGCCTATGGCGAGCGTTTAAAGACCATTCGTAACTATGACTTTGGCGCGATTTTTGAGCATTACTTACGTCAATAATTGCTAAAATTTATGCAAACTGTACTTACCGCCTACGCTGAGCAAGGTATCAAACTTGCGATTGAAAGCAAACGGGTCAAACATATCAACTTTCGTATCAAATCGATTGATGAAGCGCCGTTTACCAGCTTGCTCAGCGTGTCTTATCCCATGCGTATGCCACAATACCTGCTGATACAATCGCTTGAACATCGCCTTGCATGGGCAATCGACTGTCAGCAAAAACAACGAAAACTTAAACAACTTAAACCCAAAAAACCTGCTTATATCAATGATGTTAAAGACTTGGCAAATTTGACCCTTGAAAGCAACATTTATTTTGAAGGGCAACAGGTTGTAGTCAGAGAGTTGTTGTTAAAACACCACATAAAACCAAGCGAGCTGGCGCGATTGGATATTGCCAAAACCTTACTTCATATTTATAAATTTTGGCTCACTCAATTTATCCAAAACCGCCAAACGTTTTGGCAAGACAAAGTCGGTAAATCTGCCAACAGAATCACGCCCTACACCATGAAGACCCGCTGGGGCAGTTGTAGCACCCAAGCCAAAACTATTCGCTTGTCCGTTTGGCTGGCGCAATTCCCGCCAGACTGCGCGGATTATGTGTTGGTGCATGAGCTTTGTCATCTGATTGAGCCCAATCATTCAGCACGATTTTGGGCGCAGGTGGCACGAGTCATGCCAGATTATCAACTGTGGCATCAGCAATTAAAATTTGGCGAGCTGTAATTATTCAAGCGGTAACGATTCAAGCCGTAACGATTCGAGCTGTAATTATCAAAGCCACAAAAAAATTCATCTCGCTATGAGATAGGGTTGTGTTAGCCGTAAAAGTTGCAAATTCCTAAAATCAATCTGCTAAAATGTAACCCTATTTCAATATTTAAATATAATCACTAAAAAGCTGATAAAAAATGTCCCAAATTCATTACCAATTCGATTTTAAAAAATTTCGTGAACACCTTGTCGATGTCACATTGACCTTTACCGCCGACAATGACGACCCAATCGTTTGGCTACCTGCTTGGATTGCGGGTAGTTACATGATTCGAGAATTTAGCAAACACATTACGGCTGTCACCGCTACCATTCATGACACTAACGCCAATAACAATCAACGCCTTAAAAAACTGGATAAAAACCACTGGCAAATCCACGCCAAACAAGGCGACCGCATTAGCGTCACTTATGAAGTCTATGCTTATGACTTATCGGTGCGTGGGGCATATGTCGATGAAACTCGCCTGTACGGCAACTTCACCTCCCTAGCATTAGCGGTACAAGGGCAAGAAAATCAAGCGATTAAAGCCGAACTCATTTGCCCGCAAGACTTTTATGAGGTAAACGGTGTGGAAGTCAGCCTAGCTACTGCCTTAGCGGAAAAAATGCACCAACAAGCCAAACAAACCATCTATCAGCTAACTGCCGACAACTACGAGCAACTTACTGACAGTCCGTTTGAAATTGCTGAGCAAGATGAATTTTGGTTCGATGTAAAAAGTGGCGAAAACACCATTTCACACCGATTTGTGATTTCTGGCGTGCAGCACAGCGATCTTGAACGGCTAGAAACTGACCTTAGCAAAATTTGTCAAAGCTATGTCGATTGGCTCGGTGATACGCCATTTGATGATTATCTGTTTATGACCATGGCAACTTCAAGCGACTATGGCGGGCTTGAGCACCTTGCCAGTACCAGCTTGATTACCCCGCGAGATGACCTACCCACATTTTTTGAACAAGCTGAGCCAAGCGAGAGTTATCAACGCTTCTTGGGTTTGTGTAGCCATGAATATTTTCATGCCTGGTGGGTTAAAACTGTGCGTCCCGAAGTTTTTTTAACCGCCAATTTTAACCAAGAGACTTACACCACCTTGCTATGGGTGTTTGAAGGCTTTACCAGTTATGTGGATGATTTTATGCTACAAAAAAGCGGGGTTATTTCGCAAGATAGCTATCTAAAGCTGCTTGCTGAACAAATCAATCGTTACTATCAAACCCACGGACGCGCCTTGCAAAGCGTGGCAGAATCAAGCTTTGATGCGTGGATAAAGCTATATCGTAGCGATGAGAACACCGCCAACGCCGGGATTAGCTACTACAATAAAGGCGCGCTAGTGGCATTATGTTTAGACTTGACTTTGATAAACCATGGCAAACGTATTTTTGATGTGATAAAAGTTTTTTATGATAAAGCCAAAGCCCAAGATAATCGCCGTTTTGGTATGACGGACGCCAATCTAGATGACGTCATGAATGAATGTTTACCCAAAGAGGTTTGGCAAGATTTTAGAGCCAATTATATCGACGGCACCACAGAATTACCGCTATTTGAACTGTTGTCAGAACAGGGTGTGAGTATTGAGCAAAAAGACGATGATATTACTTGGGGCATGAAATATATGAGCGAGCCTACTGGGTTAAAAGTGCAACGTGTTGTGCGAAATAGCCAAGCCGCCGCTGCAGGGATTTCTGCTAATGACGTCATCGTGGCAATTGATGGGTTAAAGGCGAGCGAAAAATGGCTAAAATCTACGGCTAAAACCCAAACAATTAGTGAAGACCCTGCCGTGTGTCATGTATTTCGCCGTGATGAGCTGCTGGTGCTTGAAGTGCCACCCGTGAGCGACTCGCATGTTAAACAACCGCTAATATGGACGCTGTTAGCGGGTGAAAATACAAGCCTCACCAAATGGCTGCAGTGGAAATAACTTGCAAAAATAAAGCAAATCTAGTAAAATTCGGCTTCCAATTTTATCAATCCATCCTGTGTTGGCTTTAATCGGTTGGGTGTTTGGGTGAATTTTTAGCAAAATAAACATTCACGCCACGCATACTAACTGCAGACCAAAGGGCAGGATAATGACTAGAGACCTAACCATGCGCGCAGATATCCATCCAGCTTATCAAGAAGTTTTATTCCACGACACCAACGCTGACGTTTACTTTTTAACTCGCTCTACTATCAAATCAAAAGTAACTCGCGAATACGAAGGTAAAGAATACCCATACGTCGCACTCGATATTTCAAGTGCCTCACACCCATTCTATACCGGCGAACAACGTAAAACCCAAAACGAAGGTCGTGTGGCAAGCTTCAACAAACGTTTCGGCGCATTTGCAGGTCGTAACAAAAAATAAGTTTAATCGCTTATTGTCAAAAACCCTTTGCGATTGCGAAGGGTTTTTTATTGGCTGGAATGGGGCAATACTGGCTAATCCCTAACAATACGCCGTAAAAAAGCTCACCGAAGTGAGCTTTTTTTGGATTTATTTGTTTAGGTTTAATAGGAATGAATTTTTACGTTTTTGGGTAGTAACAATTCTTTTTTGAGTGGCAACTGCGGTGATAACTCAAACAAGGCGCGGCGATATACATTACGTTTAAATGCCACCACCTGGTTAAGTGGATACCAGTAACTGACCCATTCCCAGCGGTCAAATTCAGGTTTTGCCGTATCAAAACGGATATGTTCTACATTGTTCTCATCTAGCTGGAGCAAAAACCATTTTTGTTTTTGTCCAATACACAAAGGATATTGTCCTTGTCGTACAAAACGTTTTGGCAACCGATAACGAAGCCAATTTTGGGTTTGTGACAACACTTTGACATGCTGAGGATACAGTCCGACTTCTTCCCACAATTCCCGATACATCGCATCAAGCGGCGTTTCACCAAAATCAATACCGCCTTGTGGAAACTGCCAAGCATCGTGACCCACGCGTTTTGCCCACAGTACTTGTCCGTGTGTATTTGCCAAGATGATACCTACGTTGGCTCGAAAGCCGTCTGCATCAATCATGACGATTACCTTCAATTTAATGGTTAAAATCGGCAGGTAATCACATTATCAAGTTTTTTGGGTCGCAAGGTTTACACACATCCTTGCAGACCATTATTAAAGTTTTGGTCAATCAAATCATTGGGCATAAACCCATTTCTACCAACAGACGCTTATTTTATTATTATTGCTAAAAAACATGGACAATGTAATCACTGCCTTTATTACCCACTATTAAACCAGTTTTTATGTCAAAAGTGTAATGTTTATTTGCTATAAATTGTTTCACGGACATAAAAAGCGCATAATATCGCTTGATTTTATACAAAATATTTTTTTAAAAATTATAAGCATCTGGGGATAGTATGAAAGCAACAGTAAATTGGTTAAAAAACGAAGACATTAATTTTGAAGCCGTGACCGAAAACGGCAATAAAATTATCATGGATTCAACGGAAAAATTGGGTGCCAAACCCATGGAAATGGTTTTGATGGGGCTTGGCGGCTGTGCCAGTTATGATGTGGTCAGTATCCTGCAAAAAGCTCGTCAGGCGGTGAGCGATGTTGAGTGTCAGCTATCGGCTAAGCGTGCCGACACGATTCCTGCGGTGTTTACTGACATTCATTTGCATTTTGTAGTCAAAGGTAGCGCCATCAGAGAAGCGCAGGTTAAAAAAGCCATCGAATTATCGGCAGAAAAATACTGCTCAGCCAGTCGTATGCTAGAAAATGGCGGTGTCAGAATCACCCATGACTATGAAATCATTGATGAAACACCTAGTGAAATGACTGATGAAACGGTTAAAGGGTAGGGAATAACGGCATGTTTCCCTATCTAAGTGCTGTTCCTACCAACAATAGCAGCGTGGTGCTGGCAATGATGGTTGCCAGTTTATTGCCCTTGGTGTTTGCGATATTGGCAAAGGTTTTTGGCGGATTTAAAAGCAAAGACAATGCCAATCCGCGCGAGTTTTTGGGTAAACAAACGGGCGCGGCAGCGCGTGCCAATGCCGCGCAGCAAAATAGCTATGAAACCTTGCCGGTATTTTTGGCAGCGGTGATTGTGGCGTTGCTATTTTTTGTACCGCTGTCAGTGGTGACGCAGTTGGCGTGGTTGTATGTGATATTACGAATTATTTATGGGTTGGCATATATTGCCAATTGGGCAACTTTTCGCTCAATTATTTGGTCGCTTAGCCTAGCCTGTCCGCTGATGTTGTTTTATTTGGCGATACGGTTGAGCTAATTTGCTATTAGCAATCGCCAGCTTGGGATTGTGCTTGCAACATCGCAACAATGGTCTCAAGCTGTTTTTGTTTTTTGACCGTTTGCCAAAGCTCGCTGGCTTCTTCATAGCCTTGGGTCAACATGCCAAGCCACTGTTTGTAACGTCCCACCAGCATATTGTCGCTACGAGCATGTCCTTGCAAAAACGCAATTTGTAGCTTGAGCAGCGCTTGCCAAGCCATGTTTTTTACCCTGTCACCTTTATCCATCGCTTTGATTTGATTGACTAAGTCAGGACGAGTGACCGCACCACGTCCGAGCATGATATGTGGGGTGTTGGCTTGTTGGCGGCAACGCATGGCTTGCTCAGTCTGCCAAATTTCGCCATTGGCAATAATCGGTAAGCCCAGCCGCTGCGTCAGGGGTGCGATTAACTCCCAATAAGCTGGGGGTTTATAGCCTTGGGTTTTGGTACGGGCATGGATGGTCAGCCAACTGGCATTGGCTGATTGCACCGCATCGCCGATTTCTTCGGTTAGTGAAGTATCTTCATAGCCGAGTCGGATTTTTGCTGATACAGGCGTATCCGATGGCACGGCTTGGCGTACTGCATGGATGATTTGATACAGGGTTTCAGGTTCGGTGAGCAACACCGAGCCACCGCGGTGACTATTGACAGTTTTAGCAGGGCAACCAAAGTTAATATCAATGGCTAACGCACCAAGCTCTACCGCTTTGATGGCATTACCTGCCATCAATTCGGGCTCACTGCCCAGTAACTGTACATGTACTGGCGTGCCGTGAAGGGTTTTGCCTTTTAAACCATCCTCATGCAAAAGTTCGGGTACAAATTTATAAAACACATGCGCGGGTAGGACGTGCTGCGTGACGCGAATAAACTCACTGACCGTCCAGTCGTAATGTCCGATACTGGTCAAAATATCCCGCATCAATGGGTCGGTCAATCCTTCCATCGGCGCAAGGACAATTTGCGGCTGGGTAAAATCGGGGCTAAACTGCGATAAGTGACTAGCCATAAATCACCTTTTTATCTTTGAGTCCGTGAATCAAATCTTGAATATTAAAAATATCCAAATTTACCTTGGCGCGCGTACAGGCAACATACAGCAGCCGCAACTCTTCAGGGGAGATTTTTACCGCCTGAGAAGTCACATCATAATAAAAATCATCATCAATCTGCACCCGTCCCCATTCCAACCCTTTGGCTTTATGCGCGGTAGAGATGATGTAGTCGGCTTTATCCAGTGTCGTCAAGCTGTTGATCGCTTGGTTTAGCGTTTCGGTGCCATGTTCATCGACCAATTTGACCAGGGTTTTTAAATCGCTACCCTCGCTCGTCTCGCTATAATCCTGCACGTCGCGCCAATTATTAAAATAGGCAAGCTCAGGCACACCATACGCCGCTTGTCCTTTTTTTAGCCGTTCGGCAGATTGGCTAAATTTGAGCAAACGCTCTGTATCGGCTTGTAGCGCAACTTTATGTCCCATTTTAAGCCCAGATAACAGATTGACCATCGCACTGGCGTTGGTACGGCAAAGAATGGCATCTTTTTGACCATGCACCATACTTTTGCCTAAGGTAGACGCCATCGCAGGATTGCCGCGCAGTGGTACTTCTTCTTGTAGCGCTTTTAAGAACCCATTCGCCACATCGGCAATTTGGTCACCAAATCGAAACGATTGGGTAAGCAAGGTTTGTGGTAGTGGCAGGCGCTTCATGGCATTGACAGCGCCGCGCCATTCATAAATTTGCTGATGCGCGTCACCCACATAGATAACTTGGTTGGGCTGATTGGACAAAATCCCCATCATCAAGGGGTCGGCATCTTGCGCTTCATCAAATAAGATAAAATCCGCAGGAATCACCGGTTTAGATAGTGCCCAGAGTTTAAGATAAATATCATGCCCAATCCCCGCAGGGTGGCGCGGGTCAATCGACTGCTGCCAGCGCCGCTCTACATACGGGTATAAGGTATCGCGCAGCTGCTCAGCTTCACTGGCAACCAACCAGTCAGGAAACTGCAAATGGCGCGGCGCAGGGTAACTGGCATGGGTACTACAAAACGTGCTCACCGCATCGGACACAAATCGTGCTTGTCGCTCTGGCGTTAAGGTCACAAACTGGCTTTTGCCTTCAATTTGGCGTTTGACTTGCACAGGTGTCAACCCCAAATCTGAGGCAAGGCGACTGGGAGAAAAACGCGGTAGTTGCAGCTTTGCGGTGATATCGCGAGCGGTATGACGAAATGCCAATGAGTGAAAAGTGCGACAGTCGACATGGTTGGGGAATTTGCGCTGGGCTTCTGCAGCAATTGCTTTGTTAAATGCCAAATAAATCCCGCGACCACGTAGCTGATTGCCAATCAGGTTAAGCGTGGTGGTTTTGCCAGCGCCTGCATACGCTACCACCTTAAACGACTGGCGTGTGAGTGCCATATCGACAGCCTGCTGCTGCTCACCCGTTGGGCGTTGGGTCGGGCTGTTGACAAGGGGTTGGGTGGGGATAACGCTGGGGTTTGACATAAGGCCATTGCTAACAGAAAAGTGAGCTATTTTAGCAAAATTTGGCAAGTTTTGCTCAGTTTCCTTTATTTACTCAACCTATATTTACTAAACCTTTATTTGCTCTCTGGGGATGAATGAGAGGTTGATTCGATTTTAGCTTTATCCAGCCAGATTAGCTGTTGTTCTGTAATAACGCTTTTTCTTTAACCAATACCCGTGCCATAACTAGACCGAGTTCAAATAATAACCACATCGGGATAGCCAGCATCACCATCGATAAGCCATCTGGCGGTGTCACCAATGCGGCAATACCAAAACAACCCACGATGATGTAACGGCGTTTTTGCGCCAAGCTATCCACCGTTACCACCCCAGCCAATACCAGTAGCAGCGTCAACACAGGAATCTCAAAGGTTGCCCCAAACACCAAAAACAGCTTGAGTACAAAATTTAGATAGCTTTCGATATCGGTCATCGGTAGCACATTGTCGGGCGAGAATTTGATAAAAAAAGCCAGCACGCTTTTGAGCACGACATAATAAGCAAACGCAATCCCCAGATAAAACAAAATCACCGATGACAATAGCACGGGTAGGGCGATACGTTTTTCATGCTTATATAGCCCTGGTGCGATAAACGACCAAATCTGGTACAAAATATACGGCATCGCCAAGATAACAGCCAGATACAGCGTCAATTTAATCGGTGCCAAAAATGACGAGGTGATATCAGTTGCAATCATAGAAGAATTGACTGGTAACAATGCTGTTAATGGGGCGGAAAAAATATCGTAGATTTCTCGAGAAAAGCCCGCCAATGCCAAAAAAATCACCAACACTGCCGCAAAACCGTGAATCAAATGACGGCGCAGTTCAATCAAATGCTCAGTGATGGGCATATCTACCAAAGTATTGTCTTGCGATGGTTTATCATCTTTAGCTTGTTCAATGGCTAATTGTTCGGGCGTTTTTTTGGTTTTGATAAGCTTGGTCACTGGGCAACTCCACCCAAACTTGGCAATTGGTGCAGTAGCGGATCGGCTTGATAATTGGGTAAAAACGGTGGATTGGGAAGACGTCTGACACGGTCATAATCACTCAGCAAAAACCAACGATAATACATTGGCTCAGTGGCAGCAAATAGCGCTTCATGTAAGTCTTTAGCCACTGCATCGGCTTCGACATCAGCCTCTAGACTCAGCAAATAATCGTCTGCTTTGGTTTCTGCTAGATAAGATTCGTCAGATGGTTTGTCTAGTAAAAGCGCGGTAGTATCCGTTGTTGGCTCAGCTAAATGATTAGTTGGTTCATGACTGGGAGATTCATGGCTGAGTGGTTCAGTAGGCAGACTAACTGCGTTAGTATCATGACCAAGATTAGGGGTTGTATCAGCCGACTGGGTATTGTGAGCTTGCATCGAAGGCACTTTGCCATGTTGCTGTAGTTCGCTCACACTGCTGCGCAGTGCTTCCATCTCGCGCTTCATATCAACTTCAGCTTGGCGGATTTTTTCCAGCTCAAGCTGCATTTGCTTGCGCGTTTCGGCAAGGTCAAGCTCAGCTTCAATTTCTGATTGCAACGTTGCAACCGTACGGCGGAATTTGGCATACCACTGACCTGCAGTACGCGCCGCTTGGGGGAGTTTTTCAGGGCCCAGCACAATCAGTGCAATCGCCCCAAATAACAGGAGTTCGGAGAAACCTATATCAAACATAACAACCGTGGCAGCTAGAGATTGAAACCAAAGAAAAAGTAACGACTAGGGTTTAAACGTTATGTTTATCTTGTTGGGTCTGTGTGGTATTGAGTTCAGCTTTTTCGTGTTCAAGGACACGGTTTTTGTTCAGATGCTGTTCGTTTTCATCTTTGACCGCATCTTTAAAGCCTTTAACGGCACCACCCAAATCTTTACCGGCATTTTTTAGTTTTGAGGTGCCAAAAATGACCACAACAACAACCAGTAAAATTAACCAATGTGTGATTGAGAAACTACCCATGAGAATATCCTTTGATTAACCTTGACAATAGGGGTGAGGACAATATGCATTTGCAGTGTAACACATAACCATTGCGTTGACATAACTGTGCAAAAAACTGTGTGAAACACGGCAAATTTTTCGCACTTTTAGCGAGCAATACTCAGGAATTATCGACTGTTTAGTGGCGTTTACTTAGTAGCGCTCACTTAAGGGCTATTACTTAAGAGATTTGACGTGCGGCTTTTTCGTCGATACCCGATAAGCCAAAACGTCTTGCCAATTCATTGGTGACAGCCCAAGACGGTATATTAAACCATGCCAATGTGACCATTGTGTGAAACCAAACATCAGCAATTTCATACACCAAATCTTTCACCGCGGTATCATCGGCGACGGCTTCATAGGGAGTATCGTTGGCAATGTTGATATCTTTGGCAGCGATAATGGCTTCGGTGGCTTCTTCACCGACTTTTTCTAAGATTTTGTTGATACCTTTATGGTACAAGCTTGCCACGTATGAGCTATCAGGATTGGCATTTTTACGCCCAATCAATACTTCATCTAACGCGGTCAAAATATCCGCTGACGTCGTAGGCGTTTGTGTCGCATTGCTTGTTTGGGTTGGATTACTTGTTTGTGTCGAATTGCTTGCAAGCGGCGAGTGTTCATGAGTCGGTTTGGCGTTGTCACCATAAATCGCATCAGGGTCTTTGATGACCGCATCAGTAGTTTGCCATTGTAGCTGTCCGCGGTCATCGGCAAGCAGACGATAAAAACAGGACTGCCGACCCGTGTGGCAAGCAATCCCTCCCACTTGGGTGACTGACAACACAATCACATCAGCATCGCAGTCTAAGCGGATTTCATGGACTTGCTGAAAATGCCCAGAGCTTTCGCCTTTGTGCCATAATTTACCGCGAGAGCGTGACCAATACACCGCTTGCATTTTTTCAGCAGTCAGACGTAATGACTCGCGATTCATCCATGCCATCATCAAAATGCGCCCTGTATGAAAATCTTGAGCGACTGCAGGCATGAGCCCATTGTCATCAAATTTTAGTGTATCTAGCCAATCCATATTCACGCCCTGTATCATACTATGCAAGCCTTAGCCAAAAAAAAGCACCCATCAAACGATGCGGGCATTTATCATAATTCATCAAGCCCTAAATCTCAAAGGGTTTCACATCTAAGGCTTCTTTGATGGTAGCTGATAACGCGATTTCTTGGCTTTGACGATAGTCATACGCCACAAAGCCCATTTTGGCATACGCCACCAAGGAGTCATCAAACATCCGCGAGACTTTAAACACAAAATCCCCACCCAAATCGGTTAAATGCTGCACGCCAACCTCAAATAACAGTTCTTCACGCGCTCGTGCCCGATCAAGTATTTGGGTCTCGATATGATTAATGACCAAGCCTTGGTACTCAGTATTAACCTCTTTAATGCCTTTTGAATATAAAAAACGAAAACGGGCTTCGGTAAGCAATGCTACCAAATT
Organism: Moraxella sp. CTOTU49803; assembly: GCF_032097965.1. Classification (NCBI taxonomy): domain Bacteria; kingdom Pseudomonadati; phylum Pseudomonadota; class Gammaproteobacteria; order Moraxellales; family Moraxellaceae; genus Moraxella; species Moraxella sp. CTOTU49803. The sequence continues at coordinate 56,803 of NZ_DAMCJP010000002.1, forward strand.
TTCAACCGTTAAGTGTTGTCCTAATCCAATTTCGGTATTGCGCACGCGCATGACGGTCTCAAACACGAAATGGGCAACTTCAATATTTGTGCTTAACGTTGACAAGAATTCTAACCTCATGATGTTGATGTTGATGTTGATAAGAGAGTATTACACATTAAACTTTTCAGAAGCTTAAGAGCCCGATAAATACCTTAAGGTCAAACAAACTAACGCAAATTGTGTCCAAAATAAAGTTCATCCGTTACTTTTAGCCAATTTATCCGCAGTTTTCATAAACTCAGTTGTTAACTTAATTAATGTAATCTTGTGATAGATTTACTAAGTCATCTTTTTTAAATAATTAATATCATTGATTTTTTAAGTATTCTACAAACAGCCCTTAATAATAATTTATCTATTATAGTAGAGAAATATTAAAGTAACATCAATAAAATGGATGTCAAAGAAAAAATTAGTTTTAACAATAGCGTGCATTAATGAATGGTTTTTGATAAAATATCGCCTCCCACCTCAAGGCAAAAAGTCCAGTGTGATGAGGATTTTTTGACAAACAGGTTAACTTCACTTGATAAAGATTTTTAATCTTTGTCAAAAACGAACAAGAGGCTATCATGAAATTAAAAACTCGCCGTGGTGCTGCCAAGCGTTTCAAAAAAACTGGTAACGGTATCAAACGCAAACAAGCATTCAAACGCCACATTTTGACCAAAAAATCTCCTAAGCGTATCCGTCAATTACGTGGATGCAAATTGGTACACGTGTCTGATGAGAAACGTGTTTACCGTATGTGTCCTTACCTATAATTTATAGGTATTCAATCAACTGATATTACAAAACTTTAGGAGTAAATTATGGCTCGTGTAAAACGTGGTGTACAGGCAAATCGCCGTCATAAAAAAGTATTGGCTCGTGCAAAAGGTTATTACGGTGCGCGTTCTCGTGTTTTCCGTGTTGCTGTACAAGCAGTTACCAAAGCAGGTCAATATGCGTATCGTGACCGTCGTAACAAAAAACGTTCATTCCGCCGTCTGTGGATTGCACGTATCAACGCGGGTGCGCGCCTAAATGGCTTAAGCTACAGCCGTATGATCAACGGTCTGAAAAAAGCCAGCATCGAAATCGACCGCCGTGTATTAGCAGACATCGCTATGCATGATGCGCAAGGTTTTACGGCATTGGCAGAAAAAGCAAAACAAGCACTGGCTGCTTAATTTGTTTTAAAGCGATTTTTCAAAAAGCCATTAAGTGCAAGCTTAATGGCTTTTTTTATCGCCATATTTTAGTTAAAATGCCTATCACTATTGATAACCAAGATTGCAACGCTCATGACAGAAATAACGACTGACAAACTTATCCAATATTCTGAAAATTTAACCGATATCACCCAAGACCAATTTTCCCAATTTATCAACGATGCCAAAGCCTTAATCAGTACCGCACAAAACCCCCAAGACCTACAAAACATCCGCGTGACTTTAACCGGCAAAAAAAGCCACCTTACCACTTGGTCGAAACAGCTGGGCGGACTCGATGCCGACGGCAAAAAGACCATCGGCGGTATGCTGCATCAAGTACGCACCCAAATCAATGACAGCCTACAACAAGCGCAAAGCGATTTAGAAGCTAAAGCCTTGGCTGCCAAGCTTGCTAGCGAATCGATTGACATCACCCTGCCAGCACGTGGACAACAAGCGGGTAATTTGCACCCTGTCACCATGACCGCTGAGCGTATGCAAGGGTTTTTCCGTCAAGCAGGCTTTGAAGTCGCAACAGGTCCTGAAGTTGAGAGCGACTACTACAACTTTGAAGCGCTAAATATTCCAAGCCATCACCCAGCGCGCGCCATGCACGATACGTTTTATTTTAATGCCAATTATGTGCTACGTACCCATACCAGTTCGGTGCAAATTCGCACGATGGAAAAAGGCAACCTGCCGATTCGTATCATCTGTCCAGGACGTGTGTATCGCAACGACAGCGACCAAACCCACTCACCGATGTTTCATCAGCTTGAAGGTTTGTATGTTAGCGAGTCTACCAATTTTGCTGAGCTAAAAGGCTTGATTCATGAGTTTTTGCAGGCGTTTTTTGGTCGCAAACTTACGGTGCGTTTTCGCCCATCGTATTTTCCATTTACGGAGCCGTCTGCGGAAGTGGATATCCTTGCCGATACTTATGCAGGTGGGGGCAAGTGGCTAGAAGTGATGGGCTGCGGTATGGTGCATCCAAAAGTGTTGTCCGATAGCGGTATTGACCCGACCAAGTACCAAGGCTTTGCATTTGGGATGGGGATTGAGCGCTTTGCCATGCTGTATTATGGGGTGAATGATTTACGCTTGTTCTATCAAAATGATGTCAGATTTTTAAAGCAGTTTGCTTAGGGGAAAACAATGAAAATTAGCGAAAACTGGTTACGCCAATGGGCAAACCCAAACTTAAGCGCTGAGCAAATTGGCGAACAACTGACGATGGCAGGCTTAGAGCTTGATAGCTTGGATAAAGTCGCCAAAGACTTTAGTGGTGTGGTGGTCGGTGAGGTGATTGACGTCACCCAACACCCCGATGCCGATAAACTGCGCGTTGCCAAAGTGAATGTCGGTGAGCATAGCGAAGCACCCCTACAAATCGTTTGCGGTGCACCCAATGTCGCCGCTGGCGTGCGTGTGCCTGTAGCACTGGTGGGCGCCAAACTGCCACCTGCACAAGGGGATGAGCCCTTTAACATTAAAAAAGGCAAACTGCGCGGCGTAGAATCGCACGGTATGCTGTGTGGTGGTAGTGAGATTGACTGTGATGATGGTGTTGATGGCTTGTTAATTTTGCCACAAGACGCCCCGATTGGCATGGATATCCGAGCGTATCTTGGCTTAGATAATCATGTGCTAGATATTTCAATCACCCCAAACCGTGGCGACTGTTTTAGTGTGCGCGGTATCGCCCGTGAGCTTGCAGTACTCAATGATTTAACATTTCAACTGCCCTTTGACAACATCACCGCAGCTGTGACCGACAACGCTAGCCAAGCGGTTAGTGTAGAGACTACGGACTGCCCACGTTATTACGCGCAACTGGTCAGTGGACTGACAGGCACCACGCCATCACCTGATTGGATGAAACAAGCCCTGAATGCCTCAGGCGTTAAACCACGTAATTTACTGGTGGATGTCACCAATTACGTCTTACTTGAGCTCGGTCAGCCGCTGCATGCGTTTGATGCCGACAAGCTGGTAGGTGCAATCACCGTGCGCCATGCCCAACAAGGCGAAACCCTTGAGCTATTAAATGAGCAAACCATTACCTTACAAGGTGATGAACTGGTGATTGCCGATGAACAAGGTGTCATTGCGTTAGCGGGAATTATGGGTGGACTTCGCACCGCAGTGACCGATAGCACGACCCGGGTGGTAATCGAGAGCGCATTTTTCAAACAGTTGGCGATTGCAGGTAAAGCACGCCGTTTTGGCTTACATACCGATGCGTCACAGCGTTTTGAGCGGGGTGTCGATTTTGAATTGCCAAAATTGGCACTCGACCGCGCGGTCAATCTATTGGCAACATTTGGCAATGGTTCAAATGAAGTTAGGGTCGGTCAAATCACGCTGGTTGAAAATACCGCTGAACTGCCAAAACGTACGCCAGTGATGCTACCGATTGTCAGTATCAACAAATTGTTAGGCGCGGATATCGCCACCGACAAAGCCATAGAGATTTTAAATAGTCTACAAATCAGCACCGAGTTACAAGGCGAAAATCTGGTTGCCACGCCGCCAAGTCATCGTTTTGATATCGCCTTGCCCGAAGATTTGATTGAAGAAATCGCTCGTATTTATGGCTATAACAATATTGCCAACAAACTGCCGGCGTTTACCAGTAACTTGTTTGACAATAAACGCCAAAATGATCTGCATAACTTAAAAATGAGCTTGGTCAATCAAGGTTATTTTGAAGCGGTGAGTTTTAGTTTTAGTGATGCCAAAGTCGAAGCTTTGTTTGATGGGGCGCATTTTGCTGCACCACTCGCGCTTGCCAATCCAATCTCAAGTGACTTAGCGGTCATGCGTCGTACCCTGCTGTCTAGTTTGTTGCCTTGTGTGCAATATAACTTAAACCGTCAACAAAACCGCGTGCGTCTGTTTGAGACGGGTCTGCGTTTTGATGGCAGTGATATCGCAAGCTTAAACCAAGTGGACACTTTGGCGATGGTGGCAGTCGGCAGTACCCATCCAGAGCAGCATCATGACAGCCGTGTGATGGATTTTTACGACTTAAAAAATGACGTCGAATCGGTTTTCCCACGGTTTGCCCAGTCCGCTATCAGTTATCAACGTAGCCAGCAGCCGTTTTTACACCCCGGTCAAAGTGCCGATGTACACTATCAAGGCAAGGTGATTGGCTGGTTGGGTCAGTTGCACCCACAGATTGCCAAAGCCTTGGATTTGCCGACCACTTGGGTGGCGCAGCTGAATTTACAGGCTGTGATTGACATGCACCAGCAGGCATTGACCATCATGACACCAAGTAAATTCCCACAAGTACGCCGTGATATCGCCGTGGTGGTAGACCAGTCGATTGCTGTGCAATCAATGCGGGATACTATCAAACAAGTCGGGGGCGAGCTATTAAAAGATGTGTGGTTGTTTGATGTATATGCCGGCAGTAATTTGCCTGAAAATCAACAATCGCTTGCTTTTGCACTGGTGTGGCAAGACCTCGATGCCACGCTTTCTGATGAGCGTATCAATGCGCAAATGGAAGCTGTCATCGCTGCGCTACATGAGCAGTATCACGCAACGCTACGTATGTAATCTTGGACTAGCAAATTATGGCAGTCGATACAATGTTTTTCTTTGATTTTAAAGTAAAAATAACTATCGACTGTATTTGCTAGAATCGCTAGAATAGGAACATTTAGTAGGGTGGGTATGATAATGAATATGCAAGTTGAAGGCAAAACCTTAACCAAATTAGAAATGATCAATCATTTGATGGAAAATTTGGGCATGACGCGCCAAGACAGCCGCGCATTTGTGGAGAATTTTTTTTCAGAGTTGTCACAGACGTTGACCAAAGGTCACCAAGTCAAGTTATCGGGTTTTGGTAACTTTGAGATTAAGGATAAAAGCCAGCGTCCAGGTCGCAACCCAAAGACTGGCGAGATGGTTCATGTCACAGCGCGCCGCGTTGTTACCTTTAAAGCGGGGCAAAAAATGCGTCGCAGTATTGAAGATAAACTATTCACAGAGTAACCAGTTTCATTAGTTTTGGTTAATTTAGATGTTTTAAAATCAATTAACGCATTTTGACCATAAAACATTCTAACCATAAAAAAAAGAAGCTTAATGCTTCTTTTTTTATGCTAGTAATTACCCATTATTTGGCAGCAGAGGCGGTCGCACTGGCAGCGGCTGGTGTCGCAGGGTTTTCACCCCAGATAGCTGGGTATTTATAACCTGGGAAAGTTTTGTGGGCGTATTGTTTAAATTCTTCTGAATTATACGCATTGGTCACGTCTTTTACCCATTGTGTGTCTTTGTCTTTGGTGCGAATCGCTGACCAGTTGACATACGCATAGCTGGGTTCTTGGAACAGCGCTTCAGTCAATTTGATACCTGAGCTGGTCGCATAGTTACCGTTGATGACTGCAAAGTCAACGTCAGAGCGTGCACGTGGTAATTGTGCGGCTTCTAGCTCTACCAATTTGATATTTTTTGGGTTTTCTGCGATATCATTTTTTGATGCGGTCAATGGGTCGATATTGGCTTTAAGTTTTACCCAACCTAGTTCGTTGAGCATCACCAGCGCGCGTGCAAAGTTGCTTGGATCGTTCGGTGCAGCCACGGTGGTACCGTCTTTGACTTGTTTTAGGTCATTTAATTTACCTGGATAGATGCCAAGCGGTGCGGTAGGCACTTGGAAGGCTTCAACGATATCTAGATTGTTGTCTTTTTTGAAGGTGTCGAGATAAGGTTTGTGTTGGAACACGTTGATATCAATATCGCCATCGGCTAAGGCTTTATTTGGGCGCACATAGTCAGAGAATTCAACCAGTCTGACTTTATAGCCTTGTTTTTCTAACTGGGGTTTGACAGAGTTTTTGACCATGTCACCAAAGTCGCCCACGGTAGTACCAATCACAATTTCAGATTTATTCGGGTCGATACCTGAGCTTGCTGCTGCTGTGGTAGTCGTTGAGCTTGCGGTAGTCGTGGTCGTAGTTGTGGTGGTGCTGGCTTGTGCTGTGGTTTCGTTTTTGCTTTCAGGTTTGCTACAACCGACTAGGGCAATCCCTGCCACCCCTACGGTTGCTAGCAGCTGCGCGATATGGCTTGATAAATGCGTTAATTTCATACCTTCCTCCAAAAATGAAAAAATAAACGGACAAAACAATCAGCTTACCTTAACATATTCATAAAAAAAATGTTATTGAGAGTTAACCTATGGATATGAAATTTTTTCATAATTCCTAGAAAAACCATCAATAACAATTTTTTAAACAGCCATCAGCTAAAATTAACGTTTATCCAGACGGTGCGCCAAAATATTACCGACTGATTGGATGATAATCACCATTACCACCAATAAAATCACCATAAAAATCATCACATCATTTTGGTAGCGGTTATAACCATAACGAATCGCCAAATCACCGAGACCGCCACCCCCAATCATACCCGCTGCCGCACTGTAAGAGAGTAAACTAATCATCAAGGTAGTAATACTTAAAATCAAACTTGAGCGTGACTCGACCAATAACACGTTACGAATAATCGTCCCAGTACTTGCACCCATTGATAACGCCGCTTCGATGATACCTTTTGGCACATCACGCAGATTTTGCTCAACGAGCCTAGCAAAGTAGAAGATACCGGCGACACTCAAAGCAAGCGATGCCGCAATTGGACCAATGGTAGTACCGACAACGAGGCGAGTGACAGGAATAATCACAATCATCAAAATCACAAACGGAAAAGCACGCATGATATTGGTAAAGTTGCCAAGTCCTGCATACAGCGATTTGTTGTCAGCGAGCTGATTTTTACTGGTCAAAAATAGCGCCACGCCGAGCAATGTACCAAAGATGACTGACGCAACCGTTGAGATACCCACCATAATCAGCGTTTCCCAAAACGCTTGCCAAATTTCTGCCTTCATCCCCAAAAGATTATCAACCGCGCTTTGCCAAGTTAATGTATTTGCCATGAAATTACCCAACGATTCAATTTAAAACTTAAAAGATTATCCAGCCATCAACGATGTTTTTGCGCCGTTAATCATCACTAATCAGCAGTTGCCCAATGGGCGTGGTGGCATGAATTTGCCCCGAATGTACGTCAGCGACTTCCAGTAATCTGCCTTTATCAAGCAGAGCAACGCGGTTGCACAGCTTGCGAATCACGGACATTTCATGAGTCACAATCACGATAGTGACGTTAAACTTGTCATTAATATCCTTGAGACAGGCTAACACCGATTTGGTGGTCGCAGGGTCGAGCGCCGAGGTGGGCTCATCGGCGAGCATTACATGAGGCTTGGGTGCTAACGCCCGTGCGATACCTGCCCGCTGTTTTTGACCGCCAGAGAGCTGGGCGGGATAGTGGTTGGCGCGATTGACCAAATCGACAATTTCAAGGCATTCCATCACCCGCGGCATGATGGCTGCTTTTTCCCAACCGGCAATTTCTAGGGCAAAGGCAATATTTTGTGCCACCGTGCGATTTGCCATCAGATTAAACTGCTGAAAAATCATCCCGATGTTTTGACGGGCATGGCGCAAATCGTGGGTGGATAGCGAAGTCAGCTCCTTGCCATCGATGGTGACAGTGCCGCTATCTGGGCGTTCAAGTAAATTAATCAAGCGTAGCAAGGTGGATTTGCCCGCGCCCGAATAACCCATCAAGCCAAAAATCTCGCCTTGTTGGATTGTGAGCGATGTCGGCTCTACCGCGGTAAACCAGTTGCCATCTTGGGTTTGGAAGCGTTTGGTAACGTTATCAATGGTAATCATGATAATAAAAAATTTTGCAGTGGCTAAAAGAAGGTAATTTTAGCACAGCTCGTCGTCAGCGTTTAGTCGCTTTAACGAATAAATAAATGCCGAATGGTATGTTTAATTAAATAATAGAAGAGAAAACCGAAAAAAATTGTGACAAAACTATAGGCAGAGATAAAAGCGGTTACGATTGGGTGATAGGTAATGTGACCAAAAAGCGGGTATGACCATGCACTGTGTCGGTGATAATACTACCGCCATGGGCTTTGACAATCTGCGCGACCAAAGATAGCCCGAGACCTGAACCTTTTTTCTCTTGTTGTAGCCGTACAAATGGGCTAAAAATATCGGTGCGTTTGTCTTTAGGAATGCCTGTACCTTGGTCGATAACCGCAATACACACCTGATGAAATTCTGGCAGGTGCACAATGTCAGATTTTTTACGTGAAAAAATAGACGATTTATTTTTTGGTTTATTAGTCAGTTTGCTCGAATTTGCTTCGCTAGCTGCTGTGTCCGTTGCTGTGTTTGTTACTGGGGGTATAGTGGTCGCTGACATCGTAGTATCAAAGGTGATGTCATCGCCGTTTGTAGGGGCACTGGTGGCATCTTTTATAGGGGCGGGGAAAGCTATTTCATCTTTTTGAGCATCGGTATCTTTTCCGGTATCGGTATGTTTTTGATTATCGGTATCTTTTGTACTCTCTTGCATCGCTGGTAGGGCATCAATTGCCAGTTGATTACCCGCATCATCAATGGCATACAGCTGTACGCTCACAGGTGGGACGCCATGAAGATGGGCATTGTCGAGCAAATTACGCACCAGGTGGGTGAGAAGTTTGGCTTGTCCTTGGATGATAATATGACCACCCGTAAAGCTAGCTTGGGGGTAGTGCTGAATCTCGTTTTTAATTAACTCATATAAATCGACGTCTTCTACTTTTTCTATCGCATGACCGGCATCCATACGACTGACGAGCAAAATACTTTCCACCAAATCATTAAGACCCGTTAAATCACGGTTGATGGCATCGGCACGTTTTTGTACTTTATCTTGTATTGTTTTGTCAAAATGACTTGCCAGCATGGTCATCATTTCAACTTGTAGACGAATACGGGTAATCGGTGTGCGAATCTCATGAGAAGCATGCGCTAACAGCAGTTTATTGGCATTCATCAAGGTTTCGATACGCTCGGCGGTTTGGTTAAAACCGCGTGCCAAAATGGTAATTTCATCGTTGCCCACGGGCGTGACACGGGCAGAGAAATCGCCATCACCCAGTTGGGTGATTTGCCGACTTAGCTGATTGATACGCCATGTCATGGTACGTGCAATCATCCATAACATGCCCGACATAATGAGCAGCAGTAGCAAGGTGCCTGTCAGTAAATTAATCGCGGGCGAAATCGCACGGCGGTTACTAAGTTTTGATTGGTATAACAGCACATAACCCGATTGGCTATTGACTTGAATTTCGGTCGGGTGTTTTGGATCATCTCTAGGAAACAAAGAGGAAAAAAATGGCGGGTTTGGGGGTAAAGTGGCAGGCAGCCCACGCATGATCATAATCGCTTCGCCACTTTTGCCATCGTATAGACCAAATTTGGCGTTGAGTGAATCGCTATAGATATTAAAACTACGACGTACGAGGGCAAGTAAATAACGGGTTTCGAGGTTTTTTTGTTGGTCTTGAGCGGTACGTAGCTCCACTAGTAGCGGGTCTAGCTGCTGGGTGACTTGGCTGGCAATGACTTGATGACGAGTATTGGCAGAGGTATCGTGTACCAAATGGCTTAAAACTACCATTGCCCCAGCAAAAATGACCAATGCCAGCATAACGCTGGCAAATAACTTGCTAAATACACTGTTAAATTTTATGCCGCTCAATCGCACACAGAATCCAGAAATCGTGGGTCATCACAGGGTATTATAATAGCTTTGCTAACATAAATGACCAAGTATGATGACCTTTTGCGTGTTAAATTTGTCAAGCAATCTTACACTCTTACACTTGGTCAGTGGCAAACTGATAGCCGACACCACGCACCGTGATAATGCGTTTTGGCTGGCGAGGATTGTCTTCAATCAGCGCACGCAGACGTGAAATATGCACATCGATGGCACGGTCGATGTTATCACTGCTGTCATCGTTTGGCATCGCATGCCACAGCTGTTCACGGCTCAGTACTTTACCTGAGTGGGTAGCAAAGTAATGTAATAATTGAAATTGGTGGGTGGTCAAACGCACCGGCTCATCATCAATCGTCACTTCATGACTATCTGGATAAACCTTTAAGCGACCAAATACTAAGTTATCTTCTTTTTGCTGGTGAAGCGGCAGGTCGTGACGGCGCATGACCGCACGGATACGCGCCAACAATTCACGCGGTTCAAATGGTTTTGAGACATAATCATCCGCGCCCATCTCAAGCCCCAATACGCGGTCAGTAGTGTCACCTTTGGCAGTGAGCATGATAATCGCCGTTTGCGCCAGACGGCTATCTTTGTGCTGACGAATACGTTGACATACTTGCATGCCATCCATATCCGGCAACATCAAATCTAAAATCACCAAATCAATGGATTTGGCAGGGTTAAATAGCATCTCTAACCCTTCTGTTGCGGTTGGGGCATGCTGAACCTCATAATAATTCATGCCCAAATATTCGCTAATCAACTCGGCTAAATCTGGATCATCCTCAATCAATAGTACGGTTTTAGTACCACTATTATTATCTTCCATCACCAACTCCAAAAAATCTCTAAAATAAATCAGTTGTTATTATTGCTTTTGCTTATCAAAGCCAGCATTCTATCATCAATCAAGAGCCTATAATCATAAGCAAGAGATTATTATCATAAAGCAAGAGACTGCCAATATGATAGTGTCTTACACAGTTTTATAAAACTTCTTAGCTGCCAATCATACAGCTATCAATCACACAGCCCAATTAATCCAATTAATGCATAGCCCAATTTAAAATTGTACTGGGCTACTCATTCTTAAGTTTCTTTACACTGTATAAAATTGTAATGAATTATTGCTTAAAGTGAGTCGTGGCGCTCTATCGCAGGGGGTTCTGCTTTCTTTTTAGCAAATAATCGCAAAAACCGCTGTTTGCCATCATCTAAATAGGTATAAATCACAGGCACCACAATCAAGGTCAATAAAGTTGAAGTAATCACCCCACCAATAATGGCGTGTGCCATCGGTGCTTGCTGCTCTGAACCTTCACCAATGCCCAGTGCCAGCGGTACCATCCCCATCACCATGGCAGCGGTAGTCATCAAAATTGGGCGCAGGCGCGTTTGCCCCGCGAGCATAATAGCTTCATTTCGGCTCAAACCCTTTGATAAAGATTCTTTAATAAAATCAATGAGCAAAATCGCATTTTTACACACCAATCCCATCAGCATGATAATACCGATGATAGAAAACATATTAAGACTAGAACCGAATAAAAATAACGCAAAGAACACCCCAATTAGCGATAATGGCAGCGACGCCATAATCGCCACAGGGTATAAGAAGCTATTAAACTGTGACCCTAACAACATATAAATAAACACAATTGCCAGTCCAAGTGCGGTTGTTGCGTAGCCAATGGATTCTGCCATGTCTTTATTAGAGCCTTGTACCGCAAAGCTGTAACCAGGTGGCAGTTTCATTTCGTTTTGGATTTTTGTGATATCCGCGCCGATATCACCTGCCGGTCTGCCGTCCGTGTTGGCTTGGACTACCACCTCACGAAACAGCGAACGGCGGTTGATTTGCGGTGCACCCAAGGTTTCACTAAAATTCGCCACTTGCGATAGCGGCACTAGCATCGGCTGACCATTTTGGTCCATACGGCTTGATGACAAGTACATGGATTGTAGCTGCGAGATGGTCTGGCGGTTGTCGTCATTTAAGCGCACGTTGACATCGATATTGTTGCCGTTGTCATCTTTAAAGGTGCTCACATTATCACCGGCCAGCAGTGGGCGTAATGCTTGTCCGATTTGTCCAATCGAAAGACCGGCATCATTTGCTGCTTCCCGGTTAATGGTGACATTGACCATTGATTTGGGCTGTTTAAGGGTACTTTCCAAATCTACCAAGCCATTGACGTTTGAGAGTTTTTGCATAAACTCATTGGATAAACGTTGCAGCTCAGTTAAATCATTGCCTTTGATGGATATCATAATCGGCTTAAGACCACCGCTGACCGCCATGGCAGCGGCCGCTACTGAGGTAACTTTAATACCGCCTACCTGCTGCAATTGCTCACGCATGGCACGGTTTAAGGCATCTAGTCCGCGCGTGCGCTCATCTTTAGGTACTAACGACACATTCACTTGTACCCGATTGTTACCGCTATAGGACATCGCATTAACCGTGGCATAAGTATTGGTAACTTCAGGAAAACTTTGTAATACCGCGTTGACTTGTGCTGCTTTTTGTTGGGTGTAGTCAAGATTGGCATTGACAGGTGTTTCAAATTTGACTTTGATTTCATTCATATCCGCTTGCGGGACAAATTCTTTGCCCACCAACCCCACGGCAAAAAACGCTGCAACCAGCGAGCCAATTGCAATAAGCACAGTTATCAAACGATGGCGTAAACTCCATGCAAGAATATGGCTATATAGATTGGTCAGCCGATCTAACAGGCGCTGAAACCCATCTAATAGCCAAGCAATCGGTCGCTTGCGAAATGAAACCCGTTCATTGACGCGGTCATGTTGGTGCGCGGCATCTGGGTCTGGCCAAATCGAAGACAACATCGGGTCAAGCGTGAAACTAACAAATAACGACAGCAATACAGCGGTAGAAACAGTCACACCAAACTGATAAAAAAAGCGTCCGATAATCCCGCCCATAAAAGCCACAGGTAAAAATACCGCCACAATCACCAGCGTCGTCGCTAGCACGGCAAGCCCGATTTCTTGGGTGCCATCAAGCGCCGCTTGGCGGTGATGTTTGCCCATACCCACATGGCGCACGATGTTTTCCCGCACCACAATCGCATCATCAATCAGCAGTCCGATACATAATGCCAGCGCTAGTAGGGTCATCATGTTGATGGAAAAACCAAACGTCCAAATCGCCGCTAAAGTACCGAGCAGCGAAATGGGCAGCGTCAATCCTGTGATAATGGTCGAGCGCCACGACCCTAAGAACAACCAAACAATAAACACCGCCAATATCGCCCCTTCAATCAAGGTACGCACCACATTATTTAACGAGCCACGAATACTTTTGGAGCTATCAGCGACCACCGTCATGGTGACACCTGGGGGTAGGGTCGCTTGGATTTCTGCCAGACGCTGCTGGGTTTTATCAACCACATCAATCACATTGGCGTCCGACATTTTGATAATATCCATTGCCACCGCAGGTTGACCATTTTGTAGCGACGCTGACTCAGCCTCGGCTTGTCCATCAACGACTTGGGCAACTTGCGATAAATACACAGGCACGGTAGCACCCGTGCTTGAACGATTTTGGGCGACAATGATTTGGTTAAACTCATTGGGTGTTTTGACCAACCCGTTAACTTGAATCACCATTTCTTGATTTTGATTATTGATAGTGCCGACAGGTAATTCGACGTTCTCTGAGCGTAGTGCATTGCTAATTTGATTGACTGAGACTTTATAGGCATTCATTTGGGTGGGATTGAGCAGCACACGGATTTGACGCTGCCGACCCCCCAAGATATCAACACGACCCACCCCTGTGACTGTTTGTAGCTGTTTTTTGACCGTGTTGTCTAAGTAAGTGGATAACTCCCGAAGCGACATTTTGTCAGAGCGAAACGTGACGGACACCACAGGCGCATCGGCAGGATTGTACTGCGCAACGATAGGCGTGGTGACTTCATCCCGAAAGGTGGGGGTCACCAGTGCCAATTTATCACGCACGTTTTGCGCGGCAACATCAGACGGGATATTTAAATCAAACTGCACGATAACTTGTGACAAGCCTTGTTGGGTGACGGAGGTCACTTCTTTGACACCGGCGATGGTATTGACTTGGTCTTCAATTTTTTTGGTAATGTCGGTTTCGATGACTTCAGGCGAAGCACCACTATAAACGGTATTGACCACCACAAAAGGGAATTCAATATTAGGAAATTCCTCAACTTTCATGCGAAATGTTGCCAGCAATCCAATGACCATCAGCGCGAGCATGATCATGGCAGCAAACACAGGATTGTTGATACTGACGCGGGTGAGCCACATAGCAAATTCCTAATACCAAAATTTTTAACAGTGAAATTTTTAACAATATTGAATGATTGAATGAAACACTATCAGTAGGTTATTTGAGCACGACTTTTTTACCCACATCATTGGCATTGAGATTTGCCACAATCACTGTGGTGTTAGGCTCGATGCCAGCAATTAAATACTGACTGGTATCGTCAAGGTGTTTGAGTACCTTGATAGGCTGTTTGGTAATCACATTGTCTTTACTGACCACCAAAATCGTGCCAGCTTCTAAGGTTGGATTTGTGGCGGATTGGTCGGTGGGTTTATTGGCTGCGCCTTTTGCTCTAGATTCTAGAACCACCGCTGACATAGGCACCAATACCCCAACTTGTGCAACCCCATAATTAAGCTTGCCTGTGGCATACATGCCCGGGCGAAGTCCAAGATTACGCTGAGAAGGCTTAACCGCGATATAAATGGTCAGTTGGCGAGTGGCGGCATCGACTTGGGGCGAAATGCGGCTAATTTGTCCGATGTACTGATTGGTTTGATTACTAATAGTAAAAGGCACTTGTTGACCAAGTTGTAGCTGTGTTTGTGCTTCGCTAGGGACATTGGCGGCAAACTCAAGTTTATTGGGGTCAATGATTTCCATCAAGGCTTGGTTTTGCGTGACTACCTGTCCGACATTGACGCTGCGGCTGCTGACAATCCCCGTGGTAGGGGCATAAATCGTGGTATCACCAAACATTTTTTGTGCACTACTTAATTGGGCTTGTTTGGCTTTGATGGCTTCACGCTGGGCAATGCTGTCTGCCACACTACGCTCATACTCTATTTGTGAGACAAAGCCTTGCTCGAGCAAAATTTTGTTGCGCTCAGCAAGTTTATTGGCGACGATGGCCTGTGCTTGGGCGGCAGCAACATCGGCTTGCGCTTGAGCGAGTTGGTTTTTACTATCACTGATATCAAGTCGCACCAGTGGCTCACCTTTTGCCACCGTTTTACCCACATCAGCGAGCACTTGCTGCACTTGCGCATTTACGGTTGATTGCACCACTGTGTGGTCTGAAGGCTGCAGTGTCCCTGTCACGGTGACACTCGGTTCAAATCGGTCTGCTTTGGCAGTGATGACATCAGCGGCTAATAGCTGAATTTCGTTATTGGCGATTTGCGTGGTGGCTGACGCGGTGGTGATTTGGGTCTTTTGGGTTGACAACGGGCTTTTGCTATCGTTTTGCTGTTTTTGGCAACCGCTCAAACTCATAACAGCGCTAGCCATAGCTAGGCTTAATGGTAAAACTTTGGTGATAAACTTCGGTGTTATCATGAAAGAGATGTCCTCAGCGCAAACAATCAACTTAAAAAAATATAAAACGATGTAGAAATAGCCAGTGCAATAAACTTTTCTAAGCTTATCTCAAGATGTGTCACTATCTCATGGAATCCGTGTATATTAACATGGGTGTATGGGCAATCTACAAAGCAGTCAATAGATCAAACCTGAATCATCATAGGATGTTAAAAATGAACGGTAAGTGCATCGATTTAAGCATACTTTGCAGCAAAAAAGTATGGTAGTATTTTAAAAATATCACCATACAGTTGGTTTGTAACTATACTGTATGAAATATTTGTTATATCTTATAAAAATTATTTAGAATAGCTTTGTTTAATTGTCAAAAATTGTACCAGTTGCTTTTGAGGGTTGAGGCATCATTTGATAGTTGCCCCAACGCCTATAACTTAAAGTTTTGAGCAATCGCTATAGGACAATGGGTAGCAAAATCGTAGCGAAACAACCATTAGGAAAATATTATGGATGCAAATTTTGAAGGCCTAAAAGTCATGATTATTGACGATTCAAAAACCATTCGTCGTACCGCAGAGACGTTACTTGCCAAAGCAGGCTGTGAGGTGACTACTGCCGTTGATGGCTTTGATGCGTTGGCAAAAATTGCGGATACCAACCCAGATTTGATTTTTGTCGATATCATGATGCCACGCCTCGACGGTTATCAGACTTGTTCACTAATCAAAAACAACGCAGATTTTGCTGCCACGCCCGTGATTATGCTGTCATCAAAAGATGGCTTGTTTGATAAAGCGCGCGGTCGTATCGTCGGCTCAGATGAGTACTTGACCAAACCATTTAGTAAAGAAGAGCTATTTGATACCATTGAACGTCATCGTCCTGCGTCTTAATGCGCTGTGCTTCTTCATGCGCTGGGTTGAAGCTAAACAGCATGCCATTGCTTGCAACTGTTGTTAACCCCTAAAGTCTGCAATCACTCGATATGACTGAAATATAAGCCCAGATTGCAACCTAGCTAGACGTAGATTTGGGATGCGTGTTTAGTTTAACCGTTGTGCTGTTGGGTTTTTATTCCCACCGACATACAAAACAGTAAAATATTAATGCAATCAATAATTAGTAAAAGGGTAAGTGTATGGCCAAAATCTTAGTAGTTGATGATTCACCATCAGAAATGGCAAAATTTCGAGATATTTTGACTCGTCATCAGCACGAAGTCATTGAAGCGCATACAGGCGAGGATGGAATTCAAAAAGCCAATGAGTTTTTCCCCGATGTGATTTTGATGGATGTGGTCATGCCAGAGATGAACGGCTTCCAAGCAACCCGCAAACTTACCCGTGATCCAAAAACCAGTCATATCCCTGTCATCATCATCAGTACTAAAAATCAAGAAGCTGACCGCGTCTGGGGCAAGCGCCAAGGCGCCAGGGATTATCTCAGCAAGCCGATTACAGAAGAAGCCTTAATCACTGTAATCTGCGCCGTGATGGAGTAGGTTTCGTGTCCTCAAACGGCTTTATCGAGCTTTTAAGACTCGCTAACCGCGGTATCAAACGACAAAAAGGTACCCACTTTGACCAAAGAAATCAGTGGCTAGGGGTCGCGTTTTTGCTAGGTGGCCACCACTTGGTAGCCCCACTCGGTGATGTGGCTGAGGTACTATCTTTGCCTGCCTATACCTCGGTGCCTTTGTCAAAACCTTGGCTACTAGGGATTGCCAATGTTCGGGGACGGTTATTACCGATTACCAATTTGTCGAACTTCTTAGGTTTACATCCATCAGGCTTAAACTATCAATCAGGCAATCAAAAGATTTTGGTAATTGATCAACCCAAGCTGTTTAGTGGCTTACAAGTTGATGAGGTATTGGGTATCCAAACCTTTAGTCGTGGGCAATATCAGCCTATCGAGATGCCGAACGATTCGCCGCTCGCGCAGTATACGCATGGTCGTTTTAGACAAAACGAGCAGATTTGGTATGTGTTTATGCCAAGCTTATTGGCGCAAGACACGCGTTATTTAGAAGCAGCGTTATAACCTAATTTTCTAACTCATTAAAACAATTGAGAGTTTACCATATCATGGATACTAAAACTTCGACCCTAAGTACCAATACCAACTCCCCTGTCGCGGTCGGGCCTGGCAAGAGTAATTATCGTTTGAATAAAGGGGACTCAATCAACTGGATTATTTGGGCAAGTATTTGTGGTGGTGTTGCTAGTTTGGCATTTATTTATCGACTCTACCAATTGATGATTTTGGTACGTCAACAGAATAGTGTTGCCCATAATTTTTTGACGATTTGGTTGCCCTCTATTTTGATTGTATTAGGCGTCATTGGGGCAATTTACTTTTTGACCCGCCAGATTAATGCTAAAACCTCTCGAGAGAAGGCAGAAGGTGAGCGTGAAACGCTGCGTCAACGTCATGAGATGGAAGTTGAATCTGAGCGTGCCCGCAGAATCCAAGAAGAAAACGAACGTAACCAAATGGCGATTTTGCGTTTGCTTGATGAGTTAGGCGATTTAGCGGAAGGTGACTTGACCGTGAACGCGACAGTCTCAGAAGACTTTACAGGGGCGATTGCAGACTCGGTTAACTTTGCGATTGACCAATTGCGTCAACTGGTTTCTGCGATTAACGTCACTGCAGAGCGAGTCGCGCGCGCCTCTGACCAAACACAGGCAACGGCAGTTGAACTAGCCCAAGCCTCTGAAAGCCAAGCGCAAGAAATTGCGGGAGCCTCTGCAGCGATTAATGAGATGGCGGTGTCGATTGACCAAGTATCGTCAAATGCCGCCGAATCTGCTGCGGTTGCGGACCGTTCGGTTGCGATTGCCTATAACGGGGCAGAAGTGGTACAACGTACTATCGATGGTATGAATACCATTCGTGACCAGATTCAAGAAACTTCAAAACGTATTAAGCGCCTCGGTGAATCATCGCAAGAGATCGGCGATATCGTTGGACTGATTAATGACATTGCTGACCAAACCAACATCCTTGCGTTGAATGCAGCGATTCAGGCATCAATGGCGGGTGAAGCAGGGCGTGGTTTTGCGGTTGTTGCTGACGAGGTACAGCGCCTAGCAGAACGTTCAGCCACAGCGACCAAACAGATTGAAACACTGGTTAAAACCATTCAGGCAGATACGAACGAAGCCGTGATGTCGATGGAATCAACCACGGCAGAAGTTGTACGCGGTGCGAAACTTGCAAAAGATGCGGGTGAGGCGCTTGAAGAAGTACAAACTGTATCGAACAACTTGGCATCATTGATTCAGAGTATCTCAAATGCGGCGCGTCTGCAGGCAGCCTCAGCGGGTCATATTTCAAATACCATGAACATCATTCAAGATATTACCTCGCAAACCACATCAGGTACCATGGCAACCGCTCGTTCAATCGGTCAGCTTAATGAAATGGCGGCAGCGCTGCAAGAATCAGTATCGGGCTTTAAATTGCCAGATGATGCTTTAGCAAGCGCTTAATGGTCAGTTAGGTTTGGTAATCAATAGTTAGCTAAAAGTAAGGGGTGGTTTTAACCACCTTTCTTTTTATGTAGCTAGCTCTTATGTGTGTTAGATCAGGCGTTGCACGCTGTGGTTTTGATCACCAGCTTAAAGACGTTGGCAGGGATAAATTTTCGCTAATTCCTACAATAAAATCGCAATGGCATTTTTTTAGCAAAAATTTGGTAGATGCGCAGCAACCGATGCCTTTAGAGGCAGGTCAATACCAACTGGTTGCCCGCAACAATGTGTTAATTGATGATTTTCGGCAATTTGAGTAGCGCGATATCGTGCGTTATTTGATTGCAAAACGGTTGTCCTAGATTGGCTCAAAGCATTGGCAAATATCGCAGCGCGAATGGGTGAACATTATAACTTATAAAACATTATAACTTATAAAAGGTATCAACCTGAGTTGACGCCAGACAGCGGGTAAGTTATTTTAAGTGATATAAGAAATTAATAAACGACTGCGTTACAGCTACCTTAAAATCGAGAAAAATCGTCATCGTTTTTGACAGTCGTTGTCCTAGGAATATGGTATGAGTAAACAACGTAATTTGATCGCCTTAGACTGGTTGATGCCTGTTTTAAAAGACGTATTTGGCGAGCTTAACCAGTTGCTACAACGACATGACGCGCAGCCAGCGTGGCAGTTAATCGGTCAACATTTGCACCAAATCACCGGTGCGCTCGCGCTTGCCAACCAGCCTGCCTTATCAAAACTGGCGAAAACGCTTGATAAAACCACTATCGCCATTCAGCAAGAGACTTTATCCCCGCAGTATTTTAGTCAAATCAGCCATGCGGTGAAATTGCTGCAATTTGACATTGAACAAGTACAAGCTAAACAGCAGATTCATACCGATTGGGTCAATGACCGAATCGCTTATTTTGAGCAGCTGCTTGGCATAGCATCAACTTATGAGCCCATCCAAGATGCTGCAAACAATACTTTATTATTTTTAAGCCAATTAGCCACGCCAGACATCAAACACCCATGGGACAGTGCCCAAGCCGATGAGTTACTCAAAGTCTGGCGTTATAACAGTTTGCAACTACTACAAAACGCGACCAACGATAGCAAACATTTAGATGCGCTGAGCAAAGTTGCGGGCTATTTGTCCCAGGCTGCTATCAATCCTGCCTGGCGTCAATTTTGGCAGTTGGTCGCGGTTTGGTGCAATAATCTAACCATCAATGAGCAACCTGCGCCAACCGCTAATGCTTCGCTGTTAAACAGTCTGTCATTGCTGCTGACGCATGATTTGACTCTCACCCCTGATATTACCGTGTCGCGTCTGGCAGTTGATGTGTTGTTAGCGCTCAATGCGTTAACCCATAAATCGCATGATACTAAAGCCCTGCTATCAAGCTTGGATATCAATAGTAGTGACACGCTTGATAATCTATTTAGTCAAGTATTAGAAAAATTTGAAAAAATTATTTACCAAGTGCATGAGCCGCTCACCATTTTGCCGCTGCTTGAATCGGTCAAAAACAGTTTGGCAAATCGCGGTTGGGTGTTTTATGAAAACCAAATGGCGCAAATTATCGATGACGTGCGCTTGATGACGCAAGATACTTTTATGGCGTCATCACTCAGTTGGCAGGTAGAACGCCAGCTGCAAGATGTTCATAGCCAGTTGTTGTCAACGGTTGAAATCCTTGATAGCCAAATTGGCTTAAAGCATTTTGCCTATGCCAGCAATCCGCAAAATGAAGCGGTGCGCCAAACGCGCGTGCATATTGAACATATCAAACAGTCGTTTAATCAATATATCCAAACCCGTGATTTAAATAAACTAACTGTCAATGACGAATTGATTGCCACTATTCAAGTTTTTGGGGCATTAGGATTAACACGTCCCAAAGAATTGGTCGAGCAAATTCGCTTATTATTTAGTCGTATGCATAAAAATTCGGTACAGGTATTAAGCGCGGAAGCCAGTGATGCCATCGCCGACATGCTTGCCCGCTTTGAGCTATTTTTGGATTATTTATCCAATCAGTCTGTTAATGAAGAATTTTTGGATCAAACCCAAACTCAGCTTAACCGTGCCAATTTATTGCTTAATCGCTTAATCGAAATGCCATTAACCGCCGCCGAAGTGATAGCGCCAACCAAGCACTTTGGCAGTGATACGGTGATTTACGATGATGGAGGCGAATATATTGCCAGTGATATGAAAGCACCAACACAAGTGCTAGCTACGGCTTCAGAAGCGCCTATCAAGCAAACGGCTGTCACGCAAACGACTGGCGTGCAAGAATCGCAAGCGCTAGCGGCTGCGAGGCAAGCCCTCAAAGCTGATGACTATAGTATGGATGAAGATATCCGAGATATTTTTATTGAAGAGGCGCAAGAAGTCCTTGCTGAGTTGGGTGAGCAAATTCTGGTATGGGAAGTGGACCCTCGTGAATTAGTCGCGCTCAAAGATATCCGCCGAGGTTTTCATACCTTAAAAGGCTCAGGTCGTATGGTGGGCGCTCATCAAATTGGTGAGATGTGCTGGGCAGTAGAAAACATGCTCAACCGTGTGCTAGATGGTACTTTAGCGGTTAGTGATGCGTTAGTGGGCTTTATCAAAGATACCCATCGCAAACTGCCGATATTGGTTGAAGATTTTCAGCAGCGGCGGGCGCCAAGTATTGACCCTGCGGTTACGGTATTGCAAGCGACTAATCTATTACAGCAGCAGCCGATTAACACAGGTCTGCCAGAAACCAATGGCTTAGATAGCCTTGTACCAGTCAGTGCTAATGAGGCTAAAGACAGTGATAATATGGCTCAAGGCATTGAGGTTGCAAGTGACACTGCGCCATCAACTACAGGGGATATTCATGCCTTACCTGAGGTGGTGGCTCGCGAATATGAACAGCTAACGACGGTCACAGATGCGGTCAGCGATGCCGATATTCAAGAAATTTATATCGAAGAAGCCAATGAAGTGATTGAGACGATTGTCCCGCTTAACGCAGCTTGGCAAGCCAAGCCCGATGATTTTGATACCTTAAAAGAAATCCGCCGAGGGTTTCATACCTTAAAAGGCTCAGGTCGCATGGTTGGCGCCAATCAGCTAGGGGAGCTTGCTTGGTCGATTGAAAACATGCTCAATCGCGTGCTTGATCATACCATAGCGGTTGATGAGGGGGTTTCACACCTAGTTGCTGATGTCATTGACGCATTTGCTGGACTCATCACGATTTTTGCCCAAAATCGTACAGACTATCCAGCGGTGATTAAACTGTGGCAAGCTGTCGCTAATAGCTATGCCAAAAAACATGGCGACAGCTTTAGCTACCCTCAAGTCTTGTCCGCCTTTATGGGGCAGGGGGCCGCCTCGCCGAGTGCGTCACACACAGATGCGGCACTCTCGTCTGGTCACGCCACCGCACAAACGCAAGCGCTACAGGATGTCAGTGGCATTAGTGACATCAGTAGTGAAATGGATGTCGCTGATGACGTATTTATTGAAGAAGCAGACGAGTTATTGGTCAATATTGATAACTTTATCACCCACCATTTGGGTGAGCCTGCAACGCATGTGCCTGATGCCATATTACGCGCATTCCATACCTTGCGTGGTGGGGCAGCCCTGATTGAACTTAACAATGTTTATCGCTTAAGCGCAGCGGTAGAAAAAGTATTGGGCGACTTATTACATAATGAAATGCCGCTGACGGCTCGCCAGTTATTGACCCTGCAAGAGGCCACAGATCTACTGCGAACCTACATTGATGAGCATAAAATCCATCATGATGTAACGGTTATAGAAGATAACAATGACATTGTTGCCGACTTGGTTGAGCGTCTAACCGATGCCAATACTGAGCCTCATGAAAGCAGCAAACTGACAGTCAAAGACCTGATGGCGCTTGGGATTGATGACTTACTCGCTGCCGATCAGCAAGCGCAAGCTAAGTTTGCTGGCGAGAATGAACAAGTTATTGCCTATGCCCAGCAGCTTGAACAACAGGCAGCAAGGCTTGCGCAGGCGTCTGCAGGTTTGAGCTATTTTATCATTCCAAGCACCTTACAGTTTGCCTATAAAAAACTCGCTGATTATCCGCAATTTGCCAAAAACGAAGATATTTATGATGCCTTAATGGGCGTACACAATCAGCTCATCAATATGTTTGACACCATTGCAGCAGGCCTGCGCGTCAATATCGATGAAGAGGCGATTGAAACCTTAAGAAAATTATTGGCAAAAAATCAGTACCAAGCCGAGATGGATGCTATCGAGTACCAACCAGTTGCTACCGATGATGAACTATTGCAAATTTTCTTGGATGAAGTGCAAACCATTCAGCCCGACGTGCAAAATTACTACGACCAATGGCTCAATAACCTTAGCAATTTAGCGGTCACCAAAGAACTATCTAATTATATGCACATGTTAAAAGGGGGTGCAGAGCTACTCGGGGTAACGAGTATTGCCGAGATGGCGCTACGTGGTGAGCAAGTGTATGACGCCATTAATAAAGGTATTTTAGCGAGTGATGCCGATACTGCTTCATTGCTGCAAAAGCTGCATGAAACCATTGCCTCGCAGCTCAAGCAAGTTCGACAATTTAATCGCTCCTTCAATGCCAGCGACTTTGCCCACCAAATTGATGAGGTTATCGCTGGTACAGTGCAAAGCCGAGACTTGGTATTTGCAGTGCCGATGATTGTTGAAGCCAATCCTGAAGAGTTGATGGAGCAAAAACAACTTGCCCAAGAGGGTGATAGCGCGATTGCAAAAAATGACCCACTCTACATCGAAGAAATTATTAACAACTTTGAAGGGCGTCGTTTAGAGACTTGGAAAGGTCAAGAGCCTGACGAAGATATCTTAAAAATTTATCTTGAAGAAGCCAAAGAGCTGATCGATAGCAGCAGCCAGCATCTACAAGAATTCCGTAGTAATAACAGTGATCTTGCAGCCTTACAAGCCTTGCAACGTGAATTGCACACCATCAAAGGTGGCGCAAGAATGGTCGGAGCTGAAGGGATTGCCACGTTAGCTCACGAAATGGAAACCATCTACGAAGAGCTAGGCAGCCGCCGCAAACCTGCGACGCGTATGATTGGCAACCTATTGGCCGTGTGTCATGACTGGTTAGCAAATGCGATTTATGTATTAGAGAATAAATTTAACCCACAAACGCCTGTGGCGTTGGTTGCAGCGCTGCAACAATTCTCGCAAAAACCTGATAGCTTAAAAGAAATCCCCAATGCTAACCTAGCCAGCCAAATTGAGCAAATTGATATCTATCGCAGTAGTTTGGGACAAGACACGTTAGAAGTCAAACAGCGCGACCTAAGCGTCATGCCGCTGATGACGGGTAACTTTGAATCTGAGCAAGATCAATCGAGCCTTCATGCTGAGACGCTTAGGATTTCTGCAAGTACCATGGAGCGCATGATTAACCTATCAGGCGAGTCCGCGATTAACCGCTCGCGAATCGAGATGGGTATATCAAGTCTGTCGAACAATATCGAAGAGATGGGCGCAACTGTACAGCGTCTAGCAGATCAGCTACGCCGTATGGAAACAGAGCTTGAGATTCAAATCTTGTCACAAATCGGTGATGAGCATGCGTTAGAAAGTGACTTTGACCCGTTAGAGATGGACCAATATTCAGCGCTCAACCAATT
This sequence comes from Moraxella sp. CTOTU49803, assembly GCF_032097965.1. NCBI lineage: Bacteria > Pseudomonadati > Pseudomonadota > Gammaproteobacteria > Moraxellales > Moraxellaceae > Moraxella > Moraxella sp. CTOTU49803. Next base: position 81,472 of record NZ_DAMCJP010000002.1, read on the forward strand.
GTCAAAATCGCTCTCAGAATCGGCATCGGACTTGTTAGACATCAAAACGACCATGCTCGATAAAACCCGTGAAACCGAAAACTTGCTACTGCAGTTATCACGCACCCAGACTGATTTACAAGAAGGGTTGATGGACTCACGTACTGTGCCATTCTCGCGTATCACGCCACGTCTGCAACGGGTCGTCCGTCAAATAGCAACCGAACTGGGTAAATCTGTTGAACTGCGAATCCTAAACGATGAAGGTGAAATTGACCGTAATATCCTTGAGCGTATTACCTCGCCGCTTGAGCATATGCTACGTAACGCCGTTGACCATGGTATTGAAAAATCGCAAGAACGTATTGAAAGTGGTAAATCAAGAACAGGCTTAATCACGCTTGAAGTGCTGCGTGAAGGCGGTGAAATCGTTATCAACTTAACCGATGATGGACGCGGTATTAATGTCAATGCCGTACGCGAAAAAGCGATTGAGCAAGGCTTGATTTCTGCCAAAGATACCAGTCTAAAGACACTGGATATCATGCAATATATCTTTAACGCGGGTCTATCCACCGCCAAATCCGTATCACAAATCTCGGGTCGTGGTGTCGGTATGGATGTGGTACAAAGCGAAGTCAAGCAGTTAGGGGGGGTAGTAACCGTCGACTCTGAGCCTGGCAGAGGCTCACGCTTTACCATGCGTCTACCATTGACAGTTGCGGTGTCTGATGCCTTGATGGTGAGGGCAGGGGATAAATACTTTGCTGTACCATTGGTGCAAATTGAACGTGTGATGCGTGTTAATATCGATGCGATTGCTAATTTTTATACCACGAATGCCGATACTATCAATATCGATGGACAAGCCTATCGTTTGCGCTATCTTAATCAGATTTTGTACGGCAGTGACCCGGTGGATGCACTAGCGCACCAGTCAAGCAGTGTGCCAGTGATTATTATTCGTACGGACTTAGGTCAGCGCATGGCGCTACAAGTGGATATGATTGCAGGCTCTCGTATTGAAGTGGTCGTCAAACCGCTCGGTCGTCAGCTCTCCCATATCGATGGAATTTCTTCTGCCACCATCATGGGTGATGGTTCGGTTATGCTCATTCTTGACTTGGTGGCATTGATGCGTAATGTCAGCAACATTACCAAAGTCGAGCTGCAAAAAGCCAATAAAGCGGCCAAACGAGCGCACAAACCGCTGGTATTGATTGTGGATGACTCAGTAACCGTGCGCAAAGTCACCTCGCGCTTACTAGAACGTCACGGCTATGAGGCCCAAGTGGCAACAGATGGTATTGATGCGCTAGAAAAACTGCAAGAAATGCTACCTGAAGTCATTGTATTGGATATTGAGATGCCACGTATGGACGGCTTTGAAGTGGCCAACCATATTCGCCATAATTCACGGCTCCAGCATATCCCTATTGTCATGATTACATCGCGTACCGGTGAAAAACACCGTGAACGCGCGTTTGATATCGGGGTGAATGAATACATGGGTAAACCATTCCAAGAACAAATGCTGTTAGACACGTTAGCGCGCTTTACCCAACAAGCAAAAACTGACTAAGCCGACTGGCCAGGTAAAGGATACAATCATTCATGCTGTCAAAGTACCCACCGCTGCGATTTTTTATCGTTGCTGAGGAAAATCAGCAACGGCTCGCCTTTAGCGATACCATTCGTTCTTGGGGATTTGAAATCGTGGCATGCTTGGCAGCATCACAGCTGTTCGAAAAACATTTTCAGCAAAAAGTTGATGTGTGGCTAATCGATACCCCAGACGATTACGCCGTCATTCAAAATGTTGAAAAACAACAGAATGTCAATTTGACTAAGGTTGTGCTGCTGGGCTTTGTCACTGCGCCTTATATCAATGAAAGTCTGCTATATGCCAAATGGCAACGCCAACTCAAGCGAAAAATTGCCAACATGCTAGAACGTAGCGATTTGTTAGAGCCCTATGATGCTGCCAAGAGCGAAATCAAACCCTGGAAATATGTGGTGTTGCTCGCAGCCTCGATGGGCGGACCGCTGGCGATTAAGGAATTTTTAGATAATTTGCCCGAAGATTTACCAGTGGCGCTGTTACTAGCGCAGCACTTTAACCAAAATACGCTAAACACCTTGCCAAGAATTTTAAATCGTCACAATGAGTGGCGCTGTGACATAGTGACCAATACCCAGCAATTATTGACAGGACGTTGTTTGATTTTACCGATTGAACACAGCGTGGTGTGTGATTCCAATGGACGGGTGATTTTGCAGCGTAAACCTTGGCAAGGCAGTTACAAACCGCCAATCAGTGACGTCATGCGTAACTGCAGTGAAGCGTTTGGCAATAATTTAATCACTATTGTGTTCTCTGGTATGGGCAATGATGGCAGTGATGTGGCAGCGACGGTCAAAAAAAATGGCAGCATTATTTGGGCGCAATCCCCTGACAGTAGCACCTGCGCGAGCCAGCCACAAAGCATGATTGAAAGCAACCAAGTCACTTTTGTTGGCACCCCTAAGCAGTTAGCTCAGCAGCTAATCGCCTTGTGTGGCTAATACGGCAGGCTAGCAGCGACCCCTAAACTTCTTATTAATCAGTAAATGAGCAGGCTATGGCAAACGATTTAAACCGTTATTTTAAGCAAGATGAGGATGTAGGCGTCCTAAGTATCACCACAGGTCAATTAACCATTGCTCGAATTCCTTCTAGCAGTTCGCCTGACTGGATTGTGCCGCAAGCTTTGATTTTGAGCATTGATAACTATGATGAGCGCATCTGGAATTATATTTGGCGCGGTCAAGAAGTGCCGGTGTATCACTTGTTGCCAAAAGATGATAAGCCCACCCACTTAGTGGTGTTAGAAAGCGTCACCGATATCCATCGGATTGCCTTGCAGATTCATGGCGAAGTGACTTTTCATTCTGTGCGTATTGCTGATCTCAAAGACGCTGATGACGCGACTTACCAAGCTGAATTAGCGACTCACTACCCTGACTTATTAGCCGCCTTAAACGCGCCAGATGATGAGGTCGTCGAGCGCTCACGCGCACCGAATTTGGCAGACTATAGCTTACAGCAGGACTATATTTTTCAGCCAGTCATGTTGGCAGGTGAGCTATGTGTGGTGCCAGATTTGGACAAGCTCTCGCATTTCTTGGTGGATTTAGATAGTTAGACGCAGTCCGCCTTTGTGCTATTTTGCCAACAGTCTGTTACTTTTATTTTGCCCAAACATTGCTAGAATAACCCAAAACAAATCATGATAAGGTAAAATTCATTATGGCATTATTTCCTGCAAATGAAGCGCCACAGCCGATTGCCCCACACGGTATCAACAAATGGTCGCTATCGTCACGTATTTTCCATTGGATTAGCGTGGTATTGTTGATTGCGACTTGGGCAATGATTGAGCTGAATGAAGATGCAACTGACTTTACCTATTTTGATTTGCATAAAGCGTTTGGACTCAGTGTGTTATTTTGGACAGTAGGTCGGATTATCAATCGTTTTGTCACCAAAGCACCTGCCGATGTGCCGATGCCAAAATGGCAAAATAAACTATCGCATTTAACGCATTTGGCACTGTACTTGATTTTACTTGCCATGCCTTTGGCGGGCTGGTTTTCTGTTATGTTTGATGGGGAAGGGGTGAGTATGTTTGGGCTGTTTGATATCCCAGCCTTTGTCAGTGAAAACAGTGATTTGTCAGGCACGTTAGAAAAAATTCATAAAAATCTGTTGTGGACGTTGCTGCTGGTGTTCACGGCCTTGCATGTCATCGGCGCGCTGTATCACCAATTTATCCAAAAAGACCATTTGATTCGCCGTATGCGCTAAGTTAGCCCATAGTATAAAAAAGCCCATGTCATCATGGGCTTTTTAGTAACAATTTTTTCAATGCAACCTAGATTAGAACCAATCTAGATTAAGCGCAATATGAATTATTGGCGTGTACTATCAGGCAAGCTGATATTCATCTCCAGCACTTCCATGTTTGCTTCATTGTGATGTTGAATATTGACGTCATCAATGTTAACACCTGACACGTAGGTATTGACCACGGCCAAAATCTCACGTTTCATTTTTTCGATACGCTCTGGGGTTAACCGATTGTGCAAGCGGTTTTCGCTAGCAACGATGACCTTTAGGCGCTCTGCGGCAGTATTGGCACTGTTTGACTTTTGCTCACCGCCAAATAAATTACTCCAAAATCCCATAGCCTAACCTCCAAACCAGCGTTGTAGGAAGCTTTTCTTCTTCACCTCGATATGGCGATAGGGACGTTCTTCCCCTAAGAAACGAGCGACCATGTCATCATAAGTTTGACCGGCTTTTGAATTTTGATCTAGCACCACAGGCACACCTTGGTTTGATGCCTCAAGTACGCTATTGCTTTCAGGAATCACGCCAAGTAGTGGCACTTTTAGGATGTCATTAGAGATGCTGTTGATATCCATCATCTCGCCGCGCTCAGCACGCTCAGCGTTGTAGCGGTTGATGACCAAGTGCTCACGTACCACGCCTGTACCTTCTTCAACTTTTTTAGTACGGCTTTGCAAAATGCCGATGATACGGTCTGAGTCACGCACCGACGAGATTTCTGGGTTGGTCACGATGATGGCTTCATCGGCATGGTACATAGCTAGCTGGGCACCGCGCTCGATACCAGCGGGCGAGTCACACACGATGTAGTCAAATTGTTTGGCTAACTCATTAATGACTTCGGCGACTCCTTCATCTGTCAAGGCGTCTTTGTCGCGGGTTTGGCTGGCAGGTAAGATAAACAAATTATTGAGCTGTTTGTCTTTTACCAAAGCTTGGGACAGGCGCGCGTTCCCTGAGATAACATCAACAAAGTCATACACGATGCGGTTTTCGCAGCCCATAATGAGGTCAAGATTTCTAAGACCCACGTCAAAGTCAATCACCACAGTTTTAAAGCCGCGAAGGGCTAGACCTGTAGCGAAAGAGGCGCTAGTGGTGGTTTTGCCTACCCCGCCTTTTCCTGAAGTTACAACAACGATTTTTGCCACTTTGGCATACTCCTATTCATAGCACGGTGTCAGTGAGGCTGTATTGGATAATCATCAAGCCATACACACATTCACGCTAAACTGGTTTGAAAAATATGGATATAAATTAACGTAAATCGTTAAAAGTTAAGGCTTAAATTTTAGTTAGCCCAAATTTGGTTAATTGGACTAGTTTAGCATAAAAAACTTTTCGAAGTTAATCGAGAGATTGGCGATTTTTGCATAGATTATGGTATAGGGTTGTTTGGGTGATTATCATTCCATCAATTCAAAGACCAACCCTTGACCATCAAGGTAGCTGACTTGTACCGCTTTATCCAAATACTCGGTGGAAATATTTTCTTTTAGGCAATAAGTCCCCGCAACTGATACCAGTGACGGATTAAAACGCAAACAGAATATTTTGGCATTGGTGTCGCCCGTCGCCCCTGCGACCAATCGCCCTTCGGCTTTGCCATACACGTGTAGGCTATAATCGGTAATCGCTTCCGCGCCGGCATTGATGCCTTTGGTCAAAATCACGTCACCCCCAACATGATTGATACTTTGACCTGAGCGCAAAATTTGACTATGCACCAAATCGCCTTCAAGCTGCGATTGGTGATGCGGTGAGGCGACAAATTTGTCAGGTGCAGCTGCGGTCTCATTGATTGTGGTCTCATTGCTTGCGGTATTATTGGCTGCGATATCATTGGCGGTTTGGTGGAGAGTGGCAGCATGGGTGGGTCGTTTGGTCGCTTGACTGTCGGATGCGGGTGATTGGGTAGGGGGCTGCGCCACGTGTTGAGACGATGGGGTAGTTGCTGTGCTATCTGGCTTGCGCTCACTGCCCGTCGCCACATTTTTTGGTGATTTGCCGTCAATGCGCTGCCCATCTGCTGGAAAAATGGCAATGCGAAGCTCATTGGCTTGGGCGTCATTGGCGCCTGTGACCAACCCAATCGGCTGTAACCCTAGTGCCCATAAGCCGCCCCAAAGCTGCGCTAAATTTAACGGGTGATGACAGCTGACAATCACCGGTAAGTTGGACTGGCGTTGACGACCTAGCTTTTGTGCAATCTTTGTCAAAATTACTTTGATATCATTGCCTTCAATATTTAGGCGGGTAAAATTCAGTAGTCTGCCAGTGAGTTTCACGCTAGTGACTACAGGGTCGGTGGGTAATGGGTTGGCTGGCTGCTGACTTTGCGGTGAATCCTGCTCTGATAGGTTAGGTAGGTTTTGTAATTTTTGTGATGAACTATATTGGGTCAAGTCAAGGGCAGCGGGCTGTGTCATGAAAAACCTTTTTATAATAACTTTTTATACATCAAAATCGATTCATACCGCATATTAGCAAGTATTATTTAAAACAACAACCATTCACCGCGCTATTTATTGTTTGGCAACCAAAGTGGTAATAGGGCAATAAAAAAAGCGTTGTACAGCCGTTAGCTGCCAGCCAAATTGGTGGATTGAATCAGCGTATTTGGTGCTTCCATTGTTGAATGCGAACTTGGTTGGCAAGTGACGTCAAACTATCATCAATAATATCGCTAACTAATTTTTCTAGTGCAGGGCTAGTGACGTCAATTTGTACCAAGCTTTTGGCGATTTCTTCATACATCAGCGTGAGCGTTTGCGGTTTGGTAAGGTTGGTGGTCAAGCTTAATGTCAGATTTTCCCCAATGTGTTGCCCGATGCTGTGCATTTGGTTTTCTATCAGACTACCAGCAATCGGTATCAATCGTAATATGCGATGCAGCTCGGGCGTATCGGTTAGCGCTTGCTGAATGGCGATGCCCACCTGTTCTGCCAAAGGTTTGGCAAAGATGGCAGGATTGGCGGGCGTGGATTGTAATAACGGTGTGGCTTCTTGCTGCAGCACTTCAACGATGACCTTTTGTATGTCATCTCGATGCTTGTCGATGATGTTTTTGACCAAATGCCCATCGGTGTTGCTTATTTCGGTGCGGATATTGTCAATCGCAGTTAAAATCACCCGATCAGAAATCTCTTCCATAATCATTTGGTAATAAAATTTGATAGTGGCAAGCCAACTGGCGGGCAAAACTTTGTAGCCCAGTTCATGCAGACGATAACCAATCACACCGACGCGCAGCAGTCGTAAGGCGCGCAGCTGCGGTGCACAGCCTAACACTTCATACCAATGCACGAATGGAAAGAAAAACCAGCGGTAATAGCGTTTTTGGGCGATGGCAATCAACCAGCGAACCACAAGCTCTGCTACCAAAAAGATGGTAAACACACCCCCTGCTACCTTGAGCGGCTCGTGCCATCCTTGCTGATAACTGACGATACTGTCAAGAAAACCCAGCCAACTTGCTATTTTTGCCATAAAGCTACTTAGCATCAAAGCGTCAAACCCCATAAGCAGCAAGTCCAACACGATAGCAACCATCATGATGGTATCGTAGGCTAACTGCCAACGACTGGGTTTGGCAGGGTGGGCAGCGAGAGGTTGGCTAATATTCGAGCTTAGCGTTGGGCTGGATTTTGGGTCTAAATTAGCAGTTGGCATAAAAAATTGCTCAAAATGGGGTCAATACCGCAAAAAATGTGAATGAGGACAAGTTAGGTAAGTCATACCTTGCATGACTCGCCTTAGATTTTAATTAGCAATATAACTGGTGAGATCGCTAGGGATGACGGGTAAAATCATCGAGCATGGCTTGGATACGTTGGTCTTTTTGCTGCCACAAGCCATCAAGCCAACGGTACATATCTATTTTGGTTTGTTCATCCTGTTGGTATTTGCCATCCATGAGCCGCTGCAGCAAGTCATCTGGCAATGCAATTTTTTGAATATCCACCCCGATGCGTTTGATATTACCTTTCCATAAATCTTGATAGGTAGGAACACCGTCAGGATACACAATCGTCATGTCGAGCACCGCGTCTAAATCGTCACCCAACGCACCCAATGCAAGTGCAATGCCGCCTGCTTTGGGTTTTAGCAAATATTGATACGGCGATTGTTGCAAGTCACGTTTTTTTTGGGTAAACCGCGTACCTTCGATAAAGTTAAGTAAAGTAAAAGGCTTGTCGAGTAAGTTTTGACAAGCGCGTTTGGCTTCGATGATATCGCGGTCTTCTAGCGCTGGATTTTTAGCAATCGCTGTTTTCGAGTAGCGTTTCATCATCGGAAAGTCTAAAAAATAAAAGGCTTGCCCCACAATTGGGATATACAGTAGCTCGTATTTGGCAAAAAATCGCGTTAATGGTAGTCGGTTTTCACTGATATATTGAATGACAGTCGTATCGACCCAAGATTGGTGATTGCTCAGCAAAATATATTTGCCATTGACCGACAAGTCATCAGGCAGGTTGATGCGAAAATCAATATCGGGCAGGATATTTTCAATCAAACGATTGTTGGTATTGATCCAGTGATTGGCTATTTTTAACACGGATTTATCGGCCAATGTATGACCCGTTAATGTTTTTACCGCGCCCATCGCCCAAAGCGGTAGACTAAACAGCACTGAATTGCCGGTAATGGTGCCTGCCGCCATCGCTAAGCTGGCATTTTGCGCCAAAGGTAGTGATGTTTTACGCAGTTTATTTAACGTGTTTTTGAGCAATGATGGTTTATTGTTATTTGTCATATTTGGCTCCCACAAAGCTTATTAAAAAAAGCTTATTTAAAAAGCTTATTTGAATGAGACATAAGAATAAATACTTGGCTTTATTAAATTGGCTTCGTTAATTGTAAAAATAAGTGTTAGTTTAGCAAACGTCAAAAATGTTCACTAATAAATTTTTATACACTGGCAAGCACAAATCTTGCAGGTTTATTGGTGCTGTGCTATACACCCCAGTAAAGTTAATTGTCAAAAAATTTTTTTAAAAATTAACAAGTTATTGAATAAGCTATGGATAATAGATTGACTATCCAGCACAGTTTTCATCAAAATCACGAAGCATTTAATATATAAAAATAAATAATATAGATAATGAATACTTGAAAATATTTTGTAACAAATTATGCCATCTTACAACATCCTTAAGACAAATCATTACATATAACGAAAAAGTTTATTGCATAATGAGCTCAATCACAAAGCAACTGAGTGTTGTCAGGTTTATCTGGCAAATGAGATAAAAACAACAAGTTGGTGCGTGACAATTATAACTAAGTAATTATAACTAAGTAATTATAACTAGAGGAATTCAAAGGAGATTACTCATGCGTACTAAATTATTAGCAGCTACTTTAGCATCAGGTGTTATCTTAACAGGTTGTGCAACAACGCCAACTGGTACGACAACAACAGGCATTACCGACAATAAAGCGCTTATGGGGGGTCTATTAGGGGCAGCCGCAGGCGCGGGTGTCTCAAAGGCAACGGGCGGTGAAAGAACCGGTCGTGATGCGGCAATCGGTGGTGTACTAGGTGCGGGCGTGGGTTACTACATGCAGCAACAAGAAGCTAAACTTCGTGCAGAAACCGCAGGTTCTGGCGTGACGGTAACGCGTGACCCAGTGACTAATAACATTAACTTGTCTATCCCAGAAGCGATAACTTTCCGCGTTGGTGATTCTACTATTCTACCTAACTTCTATAATACGTTAGACAAAGTAGCTACCACACTACGTGACTATAACCAAACTAACATTCAAGTAAATGGTTACGCCTCAGTGGAAGGTGATGCAAATAGAAACCAAGCGTTATCACAACGCCGTGCATCAGCAGTCGCTAATTACTTAGTCAATCGTGGCATCTCTAGTAACCGTATCAGCGCTATTGGTCGCGGTGCGACAACACAATTTGGCTCAAGCTATGAACCAAACCGCCGTGTAGAGATGATTATCCTTGCACCGCAATCGGTTAACTAACCAGTCAGTTAACTAATCAAGTCAAGCTAGCTGATATTTTCATCCGCGAATTGATAAAAAAAGCACCTTTTATAAGGTGCTTTTTTGGTTCAAAAAATGAAAAAAGGACTATATCGGCGTTATAAAATACTCACCACAATATTATTGCCATTGTCTAAGGCGTCATTATAAAACCCCAATAACTCATTATATGAAGCCAGCAATTCTTTATCCAAGTTTTCCTTTTTATCTTGCCAAATATTGGGTGGAAAAATAGCCTGCTCACGTAGTGACTTCATCGAGACTTTTTCTAAGCGTTTTTTAAAGTTAATTGGTTCTAGTGCATCAACGATTTCGACAATATGTGCCCACGGGATAAAAGCAATGAAATCGGCATCTTCATTGTCGCTAAAGGTTTCTACACCCACCACAAACTCGCTGACAGGCTCATCGGGTACAGGTTGGGTGGCGCTGTGTTTGGTTAACACAAAATGGATGATGTCCCACAGTTTGCCCAAATCTACCAATTGTGCTTGAGGCTGCTCACTCATACTTTCAAGTAACGCCGTTCGCGCTGTATCAGTGGCATTTTGCAGTTGCTCGAGCAGGGCGTTATCGACCATCAAATATTGTGCGATCATACAATTTCCTAGTTATAAAGTAGCGAGATATTAGCGTAGTGGGATATGACAGTCCTATCACTTTATGTTAAGACGAGGACCACAAGCGAAGATAGTATACCTCATACAGCAAGCGATTTTGACGATCTATTCACTTGAATTGAACTGACTCATTTAGCTGATTTATTTAGCCGACTTATTTAACCGATTAGACCCGCTGACATATTGATTAATGAGGCTAAAATTGCGGTATTAAAGAAAAATGATAACACACAATGGATGGTACCGATGATTCGACTTTGCTGGGTGTTGAAGGCGATATCCGCTGTTTGACCAGATGTGCCAATGATGTAGGAAAAATATAAAAAATCCCAGTAAGCGGGGTCGTCATCATTAGGAAAATCTAGCATTTCTGCGTTTTTTTCTTCTTTAAGCAAGAAATACTCGTGAGTGTAATGAATAGCAAACATGGTATGAATAAACAACCAAGCCGTCAAAATCGTCATGGCGGTGAGCGTGATATGAAACAGCATCAAAGCGCCTTTGGCGTCCTTGCTCGCGCCCAACTCTACGACAATCGCCAGCATACTGACAATGGCTGTGACAAAAACCAAAATCAGCATTAATACCGTGCCTTCGTCTTCAGCATGGGCTTTATCCAAAATTGCATTTTGATCGGCTTTATACATCATCCGAAAAATAGCCAGTAAATATACCCAAAGCCCGATATTCCAAGCCAGCAAAAATTGCGTCACAAACTTCAATTTATCATAGGCTACCGCAAACGTCCAATCTTTGGGCAATAGGCTAACCAGCGTCGATAACCCAAAATACACCACCACCATCGTGGCAAACCCTAACAGTAGACGAGGGCGGCTTTGAAAAAAACGATAGATGTAACCAATCATGGCTGTTTCCTCATAGCGGTTTACTTATGGCTGTCTGCTCACGGCTGTTCACTCAGGGCTGTCTGTGTCGGCTTGTTGGGTGCTTTGATTGTGGCGATTTAGGCGTTAACAGGCGAGGTTTTTTGCGCGATTGTGGCTTTGTGGTTGCTGCGGATAAAGGTTGGACACCCAGTCGCTTTAAATCGGCAGGTGATAAATGTATTTGTGTGGATGCGCCAACCTCTAAATTTCCCAAACTAAAGCCACTCGATGCCATGCGAATCAGCCGAAGACAAGGCAGTCCCACATGGGCCGCCATGCGACGTACTTGACGATTTTTACCTTCAAAAATAGTAATGGCGAGCCACGTGGTGACTTTGCGTTTGGCAATCTTGTCCGGCGCTTGCCAAATATGCTCGGCAATTTGTGTTTCGCTTAGCCGTACAACTTCGGCAGGTAAGGTGATACCGTCTTTGAGTGGCACCCCTGTTTGTAGTTGTTGTAACTGGGCATCGCTTGCATCGCCTTCCACCTGTATCCAGTAGGTTTTGCCTTGTTGTTTGCCTGCATTGGCTTTGGGTGGATGGGTCAAGGCTTTATTGACTTGTCCATCAGCGGTTAGCAGTAGCAATCCTTCGGAAGTGGCATCTAATCGCCCCGCCACGCGTAGGCTTTTGTCGCTAAAATAATCGCTGAGCGTCGCAAAGTTGTTATTATCATCGCTGCGAAATTGGCTGAGTACGCCATAAGGTTTGTTAAATAAAATCAGTGTCGGCATGGTAGAGGGTGACAAGTGAGTGAAAAAAAGCTTAAACCGCATCAAGCAGTTGGCTGCTAAGTTGTTCAGTGTAAACGCTAATCTTGGCTATTGCAATTTGGTTATTGCAATAAAGTCACCGTTATAAACCACACCGCCCAACGCCATACATATTTTGCAAAATTGTGTCAAATTGTGCAAAAGGATAAGCCCGTATTTTTGGCTAAAAACAAGGTATAATAATCCGTTCATACAACTACAATAATACTAACATATGTCCTATCACTATCAATTTACCACTAAGTTTGACTGGCACTTACAGACACAGTGGCAGACGCCTGATACGCCCTTTATGCACTTTGATTTTTGGCAAGCGCTGATAGATGCAAAGCTGATTGGTGAGCGCAGCGATTGGTGGGTGCAGTATGTGCAGATTGTAGATGACAGTGCTCAACTGATTGCTGTGATGCCTGTGTTTATCAAAAAGCATCATCAAGGTGAATATGTGTTTGATTTTAGCTGGGCAGAAGCCTTTGAGCGCTATGGTAGAAATTATTATCCAAGATTGGTGACAAGCGTGCCTTTTACACCCGTCACCGGCGAGCGAATTTGGGTGGCACAAGGTAAGTCATTAACCGCGCCACTGTATCAGACCTTGCTGCAAGCGATGGATGAATTGGCGAGTCGCTATCAAGCATCCACTTGGCACGGACTGTTTTTCTCCCCAAAAAATGTCCAAGCGTTGCACAATATGCCCAATCTTTGTGAGCGGCTAAGCTGTCAGTTTTTATGGCAAAATCGCAATCTGCAAGATAAAAAATTCGTCAATTTTGATGAGTTTTTGGCAACATTGACTGCCAAAAAACGCAAGTCAATTAAGGTGGAACGCCAAAAGGTACTCAAACAAAATCTAAGTTGTCAGGTTAAACTCGGTGACGATATCACCGAGGCGGATTGGGCAGTTTTTTATCAATGCTATGCCATGACCTATCTGGTCAGAGGGCGGCAGCCGTATTTGAATTTAGCATTTTTTAAGCAGCTTGGGCAGACTATGGCAGACAAGCTGATGCTCGCTCAAGCGTATAACGCGCACGGTGATATCGTGGCTTGTAGTTTGTTTTTTTTCGATGACGATGCCGCTACCAGCACGTTATATGGTCGCTATTGGGGCTGCCTAGAAGAATATGATTGTTTACATTTTGAGCTGTGTTATTACCAAGGCATTGAATTTGCTATCAAGCAAGGCTTACGTCACTTTGACCCTGGTACCCAAGGGGAGCACAAGTTGATTCGCGGCTTTTATCCAGTGTTGACCCATTCGCTACACCGTGTCTACGACAAGGTGTTTGCCCCTGCCATTGCCCAGTTTTGCCAAGACGAACAGCACGCTATATTGACGTACCAAGCCGATGCGATGACTGCATTACCTTTTAATGACACCTATAAAAGCCAATTTTTTGGCGACGTTGCCGCGCAAGGCACAATACCCGATAATGAGTTTTTGAAAAAATAATGATAAATGTTGGTCTAAACCTAAACCTAAACTTGGCTTTCGCGCATTTGAGCGCAGCACACAAACAGCAGATACCGCCGAAACTTATCCCTTGGCTGACGTCAACAGGGTCGCTCACCGCCAAATTTGAAGCCTTATCTCAGCATAAACTCATCGTACAGCCAACGTTTGAAGGGCGGCAAACCTTGTCCTTGAGCGAAAAGCGCCAACTGCAGTTACCGCTTGGGGTGAGCCAATCGGCGTGGGTGCGCGAAGCCTTATTATTTGGCAAGCCTAATCAAGATGCGTGGGTGGCGGCGCGGTCCGTATTTCCGTTTGCTAGCCTCATTGGTAATGCGCGAAAACTGGCGAATCTGGGCACAACACCGATTGGCTATATACTGTTTCGTCGGCATGGCGCCACGATGACCAACCGCTGGATTGATGTGACAGCGCAAGGCTGGCGACGCACCACCCTTTACCAATGGCAGGGCAGAAATTTTTTGATTAGTGAAACCTTTTTACCTGCGTTTGAAAATAGCCTTATGGGTGAAGAAGAAAACGGCATGATTCATGTCAGCACTGACAAACGAGAAGGATAAGTACAAAAACCATTGGTTGCTGTGCGCTAGTATTTAAATAGTTAGCCAAAAAAAGACAGTTAGGATAACTGTCTTTTTTTATGAAAATTTTTTGGATGGCGCGTTGTATTAATGAGTTTTTCAAATCAATATCAGTCAGGTCAGTAGCCGACGACAAGTAATACGACAAATTCAGCCAAATGGCTGGATTATTCACTAAAAAAAACCAAACCATGCTAAACTAAGCCATATTTTCGGTTTTATCCGCCCATTTTTTGACTCACTTAAAAGGAAATTGCCATGTTTAAAAATGTCACTATTCACCAGTTTGACGCTGAACTTGCCCAAGCGATGGACAATGAAGCCAAACGTCAAGAAGACCATATTGAACTGATTGCTTCAGAAAACTACTGTTCACCAGCGGTGATGGAAGCGCAAGGTAGCCAATTGACCAATAAATATGCTGAAGGTTACCCAGGCAAACGTTATTACGGTGGCTGTGAATATGTTGATGTGGTTGAGCAATTAGCGATTGACCGTGCCAAAGAATTGTTTGGCGCAGACTATGCCAACGTTCAGCCACACGCGGGTAGCCAAGCCAACAGCGCGGTATTTTTAGCCTTATTAAAAGCGGGTGACACGGTACTTGGCATGAGCCTTGCTGATGGCGGTCACTTGACGCATGGTGCGCATGTAAACTTCTCTGGTATCAACTATAAAGCCGTACAATATGGCTTAAACAAAGAAACGGGCATTATCGACTATGATGAAGTGGAACGCCTAGCCAAAGAACACCAACCCAAAATGATTATCGCGGGTTTTTCTGCTTATAGCCAAGTGGTTGATTGGCAAAAATTCCGCGACATCGCAGACAGCGTTGGCGCATACTTGATGGTCGATATGGCGCACGTAGCAGGACTGGTTGCCGCAGGTGTTTATCCAAGCCCTGTGCAAATCGCTGACGTTACTACCACCACCACCCACAAAACCCTACGCGGTCCACGTTCAGGCTTAATCTTGGCAAAAGCCAACCCAGAGATTGAGAAAAAACTCAACTCTGCTGTGTTCCCTGGCAACCAAGGTGGTCCATTGATGCACGCGATTGCGGGTAAAGCGGTGTGTTTTAAAGAAGCGTTAAGCGAAGATTTCAAAGCCTACCAACAACAAGTGGTTAAAAACGCCAAAGCCATGTCAGACGTCATCATGTCGCGCGGTTATGATATCGTCTCGGGCGGCACGGAAAACCACTTAATGCTGATTAGCTTAATCAAACAAGAAATCACCGGCAAAGAAGCGGATAAATGGTTGGGCGATGCTCACATCACTGTCAACAAAAACGCGGTACCAAATGACCCTAAATCACCGTTTGTAACGTCAGGGGTGCGTATTGGTACGCCCGCAGTCACTACCCGTGGGTTTGGTGAAGCGGAAGTAAGAGAGTTGGCTGGCTGGATTTGTGATGTGCTCGATAGCCGCGGTGATGAAAAAGTTATCGGCGAAGTGCGTGAAAAAGTCCAAGAAATCTGCGCCAAACACCCAGTGTACGAGCAAACAGCTTAATCATCGGCTATTAAAAACCGCTCAAAAACCGCCTAAGTCGTGACTCTAGGCGGTTTTTTTATGGCTAACATTCATTGATTGAGACGGCTCAAACGCGACGCTTTGAACCTGTTATCTTACCCACTAGATTTTAAGCTAGGCAAAGCGCGATTTACCAATACCAAAGCGTGATAAGAATTTTTTGACTTTATTACCAAAACTACGCGTTTCAACTTCAGTGACGGCATCAACGACATGTCGCGCTTGTAATTTTGGTTGATTGACTAACGTTTGGTGATAATCATAAGCGCGCTGAATACTAATTTCTAATAATGATAAATTACTGGGACGCGGCAGGTAGCGATACACTTGCCCTTTATTGATCAAGTCGATTAAGGTGTGGCTGTCGTTGAGTGAGGTGAGTACCAATACCGCTAAATCTGGAAAGCTTTGTTTTAATGCATAGATTACGGGTGAAATGTTCTCGCCACCCAAGGACACATCGGTGATGGCCACGCCAAAACGGTCATTTTCAAGTAACTCAATCGCTTTTTCTAATGAATTCGCCCAGTGCGTTTCAAACTGGGTGAATTTTTGCTGCATCTGTAAATATACCATCTCACTGTCATCGATCACCAACACTTTGCGTTTGGCGATGGTTGGCTGAGCGACATGCAGATTTTCTTTGAATACATCTTTGGTTTGCAGCGCGATTTGGGTGGCTTGATTGACGATACTTTTAAGTTCATCCGTCTGCCAAGGTTTGGTGATATAGCGAAAAATCTCCCCTTCGTTGATGGAATCAATTACCGCAGTTAAGTCTGCATAGCCGGTCAACAAGATGCGGATGGTATGGGGTGATACGTCTTTGACCTCTTTTAGTACTTCGACACCCAGTTTTTTTGGCATGCGTTGGTCGCTAATCACCACTTGGACCTCGTTATTTTGTACATAGCTTAGTAGCTCATCGGGCTCGGTAGTGGTAAACACATCATGGGTGGCGCGAAAATGCATTTTTAGGCTGCGTAGAATGCGGTCTTCATCATCGATAAAGGCGATTTTGGGTTTGGTTACAGTCGTTATCATGGTCATGTCACTTAGGTATGTTGACTAAAATCAAGGTTGACTACAATTAAAATTGGCTACAATTAAAATTGACCACAATCAAGTGTGGCTCGTGTATGGCTGAGCAGATTGCCTGTCAGCTATCGGTTATCTAACATCAGCATTAGCTTTCTTCTGCGATTAAAAGCTTGGGTGATTGCTCGCTGCTAATCGCTGTTTTGGGCAATCTAATGGTAAATGTCGTGCCTTCGCCAAGTTGTGATTGCACATGAATATCGCCGTTATGCTGCTGCATGATTTGGGTCGAAATAGCAAGACCCAGTCCCGTACCTTCGCCTGCCGCTTTGGTGGTAAAGAATGGTTCAAAAATCTTGGCTTGGGTTTCAGCGCTCATCCCAGTACCGTTGTCCGCCACGCTGATATACACATTGGCGCCGTCTTCGGTGCTAGTAATGTGTAATGTAGGGTGCTGATTTTGCCCCATCGCTTGTGCCGCGTTATTAAATAGGTTTAGCAGCACTTGGTTAATCTGGGATGGGTTACAACTAACCGGTTCGATAGCATTTAACTCAGTTATCACCTCTAACTGCTTGATATTGTTACGGGCAATGACTAGGGAGTTTTTGATACAGTCGTTGATATCGACGGCTTTGATTTTGGCTTGGTCGATGCGAGAAAAATCACGTAAATTGACGACCAATTCTGAGATTTGGCTAACCCCAAATTTGGCATCATCCACCAATCCATGCAAATCATCACTCACCGCATCGGCGACCAATTCATCACTGCAAGCAATGGTTTGTTCAATCGTTTGGTTGATGGTTGCTGTATCAGTCGGCGACTCTTGCATCAGCTGTTTGAGCTGCTGGGTATGGTCAATCAATTCGTCATAACGTACGATATTTTCATCAATCAACTCTAAGTTACTACCCACATAGCCCAATGGCGTGTTCACTTCATGGGCAACACCTGCGACCATTTGACCGATGGTTGCCATTTTCTCTGATTGTACCAACTGCACTTGAGAGGCTTTTAAATCTTTTAATGCTTGGTGCAAGTTTTCGGTACGCTCTGCCACTTGCTGCTCTAAGCGTTCATTGACTTGTGCTAATGCACCTTCGTTCTCGACCACCCGATCAACCAGCTGGTTCATCGAGTCAGTAATCACGCCAATTTCTTGAATGTTTGCCGGTGGCAATTTGTGATCACTGAGTGACAGATATTTTTTTTGTGCAATCAATTGACCGATTTCACGGACGTTACGAGCGACTTGGTGCAGTGGTACCGCCAAAATACGGTGGAAAACATAACCACTTAATAGCAGTACCGGTAAGAAACCCAATAGCATATACCATTGCAGCTGTTTACCTAGCTGATTGGCAAATAACATCAGCTCTTGATTGGGTTTGACGATGACCATTTTCCAATTGGTCATCGGCATGGCAAAAATAAACGCTGTGGAAGGGGTTTTGAGTAATAAATCGTTGTCTAAGCTGACTTTTTCGACAAAATGGGTAGCGTTGAGATTTTCATTTTGCCCGCTTTGGGTCATTAGCATGGCTGAAATGATGCGTGCCTCTGAGGGAGAGATTTTTTGTAGGTTGGTACTACTTACTAGCGTATTGGCGGTAAAATCAAATTTACCACCGTCTATTTTTTGCGCTTGTTTGATGAGGTTGTCATTGATGTTGTCTAAGCTTTTGGCAATGGGGGCAAAATCAGGGTTTTTCTTGGCAAAACTATTGACGTCCATCATTTCGCCTTGCGGGTTAGTAGCAGTCACTTGTTTGACTTGGGCTTCATTGGGGAAGGTCAAAAAGTTGTTGTTCATATCGACCAAAAACACGTAACCGCCTGTTTTGCGCTGCCATTCTTTGACCATCGACTGCATACGACCGAGCAGCACATCAAAACTCACCACCCCTTCAAAGCCATTGTTTTGCGCATTAAAAATCGCCTTGGCACAGGTCATAACGGGCTGTTTGGTCGCCGGGTGAATATAAGCACGGCTCCACACACAGTGGTCATGATTGGCATACACGGCGGGCACATACCACCAATCACGGTAATAGGGCATGGCAAGCTGTGGTTGGGTTTTTTGGTCGGCTACCCGATTTGCGGTAAGTTTGGCTGGTGCTTGATAGCCAGGATTGATGGCTTGATATTGACTGGCAGATTGCATGACACCCTGCATATCGCGTTGCCAAACAAACGCGGCTTCATCGACGTTAGGTTTGTACATTAAAGGGTCGTACCACACACCGCCACCGACAATGCCTTTATCCATATTTGCCATTAAATTGCCAACACTGGTGTTGATGATATCGGCATTCTTGGGCAAACTGCCGGTCATACGGCTCGCTGTCACTGCCATGCCATCAATTTGACTCACACGCGACAAAATACCATTCACCGCCTCATTGCCAGTTTCAATGATAGTCTGAGAGGTCAGTTTGGCGACGTTAGGCTTGGCTTTTTGGTCAATAATCCAATACACCATCGCCAAAAACACCAAAAAAACCAGCAATAATACGCATAGCAAACGTGTGGTAAGGTTGGAAAAATTCATCATTGTCACTTATCTGTTGGCAAATTGATTGGCTAATTAAATGACCTATTGCATCGCTTAGCCCCAAGTAAAAAAGCTTACAAACTCTAACAGCAGCCGTTAACACAAAATAAAAACGATGGTTTATCTCAATTTCCCAAATTGCGTCATCCTATTGAGAAAATCGATAAACCATCGTCCGTCGGTGACGGTAGTGTAGTCAGGTTATATGACAAAATGATGAATTATACCGATGAAAGGTAATGGGGCAATCCATAGCAATTTTTAAATCACATTTGGCTAAATTATTAAACTTAAGTTGCATAAAAAGTCGGATGAAATGCAGAAAATGTTACGAATTCATTGTGTGATAGGATGGTGTGATAGGATGGACATGAAAAAAGCCCTGAATGCTGTTGAGCGCTTTTCCATGGCTAATAGTTAATGGTGAATGGTTACCGTGTAAACTAACGCTACATTAATGAGATGCTTTATCGTGCTCTGTCAAACGATTAGCTGCTTTATTCATAGCCACTTATGGTATGGATTAATTCGTGCAATCCTTTATTAGATAGCACAGTAAATGGCTCACTGGGCTTAATACGGCTGTCCATTTGAAACAACTAATTATTCATATTTGTATCCAAATATTTACTAGCGTAAAGGTTTTAAAAATGCCCATCGCTTTGCGATAACATCGGCCAAATAAAGCTAAAGCGTTCCTGCCCAGGTGTGCCATATAGACCAATGCGTTAATGCCGCCCTCTAGCGCCAATTCACCGACTGACTAGTTTTGGCAAGTGGGTTAGGGGCATTGGGGTATCACTGGTTATAACAGCTAAAACTTGCGTAAGCTGGGTAACACCAGATGATGGATTGCCAACTCGAGCAGGCGCATTAAAGACTAAGCGCTAGTGTTAATGTATTGTCTGTCGCTGATTGAGAAGCGTCAACGGCATCAGCGGTGATTTTAGCGGCAGCGGATGGCATATTGTCGACAGGCATACCAGACAAGAACGGCAATTGTGAAAACAACCACTCGCTCAATGGCGATAAATCTTTGATGGGTAACACCAATAAATCTTGCAATAAATAGCCGTTTTCCGTCTCACTACGAGCGGTATAAATAGTGGCGGTATTGGGTTTGTTACTAATTAACTGTTGAACACTTTCAGCATGACGCAAATCATGATTGACCATGAATAAATCAATTTGCTGATTGTTCGCTGATACCCATTCAAGGTCTGCTTCGAGTCTAAGCAAGAGGCGTAGATAGCCTTTTAGCATCACTTGGTCGCCAGGCTTGATGCCAACCAAAGCAATCCGCATCACTTTTTTTAGACGATCTGAGGCAGACGTGACATTCATTCAGTAAACTCTCCAACAGCTAGCGAATTAATCTTTTACACAACTAAAACGCCATCAAGCATCCCTGCAATAAATTATCGTAAACCTGGGTTAGGGATACGTTAACTGGCTATGATGATTACAATTTTTGATGATGTAGCAAATACATGTCGTCTAAAACTAGCGGGTTATCTAGTGGACTATCTAGCGGGATATAAAGTTGAGATTTTAGCAACATTCCTATAATTAAGGTAGGTTACATATCTATTATTTATGCCTTTCATACCAATTCTGACAGGACAAAAAAACAATACACAACTAAAAATCGGTTTTATCCTTAGATTAATCTTATTTAGGTGCAAAAAATCGGTTTAACGACAATTGTTAGTGGGCGCGGTAACTTTCACAGTGACTTGTACATTTGCCAGTGCAAATAGCGATTGCACTTGTTTTTGGGCATTATCGTTGGCAGTTTGTAGAATGCCCGAGCGGCAAGCGGATGTCAGCACTTGGTCTTTGCCAGCCACTTGCGCTTGGTTAAATATTTGCGGGTCGGCTTGCACCATGCCAAATACCCCTGTTTGAATATCATACACTTCAATGTTATCTAAATAACTATCCAAAATCTGCGCAGCGGGCAAGGTGATACTGACATGGCTACCATCTGGGGTCACTTGTACATCAGTGGGTTTTAATTGATTTAAGTCAATGCCCGCGGTCACCCGTCCATGAGCGACAAAAAGCCCCTTTTGCTCATCTTGCCACAGGGCGTACCAATTGCCTTCTTTTTGGCTGGTGATAACGGTATCGACATTATAGGCCACGGTTTGTAGTCGATTAAGACTTTGAATCTTAGTGACCACCCCTTCACGGGTTAATACCTCAACTTTTTTAGGCGTATTTGCTTGTTGCCATTGCAAAAATAGCCAACCCGCCACCGCAATCACCGCCAGTAAAAATAAACTCAGCCAAAAAGAAACCGGCTTTTTGTTACCCGATGCGGGCGGTTCTGGCAAGTTTGTAGTCGGTTTTGCCTCAGGTGATGGCGTGGAAGACGAAGTGGGGAGTTGGGTCATGTATCCATTCCTAACAGTTTAATAGTGGATACTATTTTGTATGGTTATGACTTGCCATAATTTCAATGTAGCTAGTTTAAATAGCCAATGGCTATGACCAAATTGTCCTAATTTATAAAAATGCTAAAACCAAAAATGCTAAAACTAAAAAAGCTAAGTCCAAAAATACGGCATCGACTTGGCAAAAATTAAAAAAACTATTGCACCACCCAGTGGCATAAAATAAGATAATCGGTTTACCAAATAGTCTATCCATTCTCGTTTTTCTTATTTCAAGCCGTACAAACAAGGTGTGCCATGCGAGCCAGTCAATTTACTTTTGCAACGTTAAAAGAAACCCCAAGTGATGCCGATATCATCTCCAGCCAATTAATGCTCCGTGCAGGGATGATTCGTAAATCTGCGTCGGGTCTCTACACGTGGCTACCGATGGGTCTAAAAACCTTACAAAAAGTCAAAAAAATCATCCGTGAAGAGATGGATGCCATCAACTGTCAAGAGCTGCTAATGCCTGTGGTGCAATCGGCTGAGCTTTGGCAAGAATCAGGTCGCTGGGAAGCCTATGGTCCTGAACTGCTGCGGTTTAAAGACCGTCACCAACGTGATTTTGTGTTAGGTCCAACGCATGAAGAAGTGATTACCGATATCGCGCGTAACTTGCTAAAAAGCTATAAACAGCTCCCTGTAAGCTACTACCAAGTACAAACCAAATTTCGTGACGAAATTCGCCCACGCTTTGGGGTCATGCGTTCACGTGAATTTATCATGAAAGATGCCTATTCGTTTCATATCGACCAGCCCTCATTACAGCGCACCTATGATGATATGTACCGCGCTTATCATAATATCTTTACCCGTCTTGGGTTAGATTTTCGTGCGGTGCAAGCCGATACCGGCTCGATTGGTGGATTTGCGTCGCATGAGTTTCAAGTCCTAGCGGGCAGTGGTGAAGACGATATTGTATTTTCAGACAGCTCAGCTTATGCGGCCAATATTGAGCTTGCCGAAGCGGTGGCGGTCGGTGAACGTGCTGCCCCAACGCAGGACAAAGCCGATGTCAGTACGCCCAATATGCCAACCTGTGAGCAAGTGGCTCAGCATTTAGGTTTGCCATTGTCACAGACGGTCAAAACTTTAATCGTCGAAGGTGAAGCTACCGAAGAAGGTAAAGCCACCTTAGTCGCGTTAGTGTTACGGGGCGATCATACCCTAAATGAAATCAAAGCCGAAAAATTGGCGCAAGTCAAAGCCCCACTCACCATGGCGAGCGAAGAGGCGATGCAAGCAGCGGGGCTGCACAAAGGGTTTATCGGGGTATTTGATTTGAACATGCCAGTGATTGTAGATCGTGCTGCTGCGGTGTTATCAGATTTTGTTAGCGGTGCCAACAAGCCAGATTTTCATACCACGGGCGTTAACTGGGAGCGTGATGCGTCCATCTCCGAAATTGCCGATATTCGCAACGTGGTAGAAGGCGACCCAAGCCCAGATGGACAAGGTGCTTTACAAATCCGCCGCGGTATTGAAGTCGGTCATATCTTCCAATTGGGTGACAAATACGCCAAAGCGTTAAACTGTACGGTGATGGGCGAGCAGGGCAAACCTGTCATTACTATGATGGGTTGTTATGGTATCGGCGTGACCCGTATCGTCGCTGCCGCAATTGAACAAAATCACGATGACAATGGTATCATTTGGAAAACCAGTAGCACAGGTGAGAGCCTTGCGCCATTCACTGTGGCGATTGTGCCGATGATTAAAGGCAAAATGAAAGATGCTGCGACAGACAAAGCAATGCTACTTGCCGAAGCGCTTTACACTGAGCTAAAAGCCCAAGGTGTTGATGTGCTACTTGATGACCGAGACGAGCGCGCGGGGGTAAAATTCGCCGATTTAGAGCTCGTTGGCATTCCCCATCGTATCGTTATCTCAGAGAAAAATATCAGTGAAACAGGCGAGGTGAAATACGAATATGTCAATCGCCAAGACGGTGAAAAACAATTGCTCACAGCCGCGCAATTAAACCAACTGTTTAAAGACAATCAATTGATTGGCTAACACAACAACTTACCGCTACAAACGGTGAGGTTTGATAGATGATTTGAGTCGAACATTTACACGTTTTGTATGGTGTGGAAAAACTGACAGTGCTAAGATGGGCTGTCAGTTTTTTCTGTTTATCGCTTCATTAAATAGAGTAAGGAAAGTCATGCAATACAAACAACTTACCGCCAGTGTATTTGCCCTGTTGATGGGTGGGGCGATACTGGGACAAAGTTACCAAACCGCCATTGCAGCGTCGACGAGCGTCGGGCAGATCAATAACGAGCAGCGGCAGGTGACTCGGCAAGTCGCAGCGTTGTTGGATCGTAGCCATTATCTAGATAAAAAAATGGACGCTGCAACAGGCAAGCAAATTTTAGGCGACTATTTTGATGCGCTTGACCCCAATCATAGCGTATTTTTGCAGTCCGATATCGATGAATTTACCCAAAAATATGGCAATAGTTTTGCCGATTATCTCAAACGCGGTGATTTAAAAGCGGGTTTTGACATCTATCAGCGTTTTATTGAGCGCTCAAAAGCGTATTACAGCTTTGCCGATAGCTTGTTAAAATCCCCTGTCAACTTACAGAGCAACGAAACGGTGATTATGAACCGTGAAAAATTGCCCCGTTTTAAAACCGTTGCCGAGCAACGCGATTTTTGGCGCAAACAGCTGACCTACCAGCTCATTGGCATGACCATCAACCAAGATGAAGACAAAAACAAAGACAAGTTTTTGCAAGAAAATGCCGATAAATACAACGCCAGTGATTTAGTCAAAAACGAAACGCGCTCACCAAGCCAAGTGCTAGACCAGCGTTTAAAGCGCCAATATGCGCAGCTACAGCGTATCGATAGCGACCAAATCGTTGAAACCCTGTTAAATGCAGCGATGGCAGCCTATGACCCGCACAGTAATTATTTTGCCCCCGTGCAAGCCAATGAGATGCAAATCCAATCGACCCTTGAATTGGTCGGTATCGGCGTTTCTATTCAGCCCGATCGCAAAAATCCCGACTACACCCGTATCATCAGCCTAGTTGATGGCGGGCCTGCCGCTCGTTCGGGGCAAATCAAACCCAATGACTTAATCATCGGCGTATCGACTGAAGATAAAGGCATGGTCGATACCGTGGGTTATTCGACACGTGAAGTAGTGAACCTCATTCGCGGTAAAAAAGGTTCATCCGTTACCGTACGCGTCAAAGCGCCTAACACCCCAGACAGTAGCGCGCGTAATGTCACCCTCATACGTGATGTGATTCAGCAAGAAGAATCGGGCGTCAATCATCGGGTAATTAGTGTTAAAGATAAAAACGGACAAGCCAAAAAAATCGGTGTGCTAGAAATCCCAAGTTTTTATCTCAACTATAAAGCCCGCCGTGCGGGAGAAGACTATCGTAGTGTCAGCATTGATACGGAAAATGCGTTAAAAGCCTTAAACCAGCAAAATATCGATGGCTTGGTGGTAGACCTGCGTGATGACCCAGGTGGCTCACTCGATGAAGTCGCCAAAATGATTGGCTTGTTTGTCAAGTCAGGTCCGCTGGTACAGATTCGTGATAACCGCGGCAATATCCAAGTGTATGAAGACGAAGACAAAGGTAAGCAGCTGTATACAGGCCCGATGAGCGTACTCATTAACCAAGGCTCAGCGTCAGCCAGCGAGATTTTTGCCGCAGCGATTCAAGATTATGGTCGCGGTCTGATTGTCGGTAGCACGACCACAGGTAAAGGCTCAGCGCAAATTCAGCTTGATAACCTTGCCTTAGGGTCAGCAACCTTAACCCAGCGCAAGTTCTACCGTATCACTGGCGGCAGTACCCAAAATAAAGGCGTGGTGCCCGATGTCCGCTTAGTCAATATCTATGAAGGCATGGAGTTTGGTGAACGTAGCATGAAAAACCCACTGGCATGGGATACCATTCGTGCCGCGCCGTACCAACCTGCGGGCAACTATTCCCGTGAGACCTTGCAATCGCTCAATGCCTTGTCACAGCAGCGCCAAGCAGCCAATGCCCAGTTTGCTTATCTAAGCCAACTCAACAGAATCCGTAATGAGGAAGACGATAAGAAACCTGTCAAATTGGACATCAATGACCGCCGTACTTTCCGCAAAAACATTGAGGCGAAAACCTTGGCAGCAGAAAATGCGAGACGCCAAGCCAATGGGGAAAGCCCTTATAGCACGTGGACAGCGTACCAAGCTGCGCAAGATGCAGAGTTAGAAGCCCGTAGCCATATGAAACAAGCCGAACGTCCAAAGCTTCCTGAAAGTGAAGCATTTGTGATTGAAGCGGCTAATGTCATGCTAGATGCACAGACAGCCAACAACCAGCGCCCCTAATGGCAAAATGCGTGTAAGCAAAAGCTTACATGCATTGACGTTTGTACGACTGTTACCGAATGGTAAATTTTGTAATAATACATTCAACGGCACAGGGATGGTTCTCAAGGATTGAGATAAGGACAGAATTGCCAATAAAGGAATGGTTTATCGTAGTGTTAAGGAATGATGCTTGATAAACAGGTGGAGTGAGACTTAGGATGAGTCAAGAAATTCACTACCAGTTAGTAAGGATCTTAAGGATGAGGTCAGTAATGCTAGGATAGCAGGTAAAAAAGCCATATCAGATGATATGGCTTTTTTACTTTGGAGGATGAGTTAATCTATTCTAGAAACGATAGTTGTTACGGGTTGACCAGTCGTCGATTTCTTTTTCTACCACATCTTCGGCGCGGCCATAACGCTCTTGGATTTTACCTGATAGCTTTTGGCGATTACCATCCAATTGGGTAATTTCATCATCAGTTAAGTCACCCCAAGTTTCTTTTACAGCGCCTTTAACTTGTTCCCATTGACCTTTAATTGTATTCTCGTTCATGAGTAGTATCCTTTTTTGTAATTAGTTTAATAATATATAAATAACTAAAAATATATACCCAATCATGCGTCTTTATTATTGCTTGGATTGTTCGTTGGGTATAAAACTATTATGCCAAAATCTAGCGCACAGTATGTGGTAAAAACTATAGTAAAGCATCAAAAAACGTAACCAAATCAATGATTTTGTAAATAACCTCAAGCATTTCTTACACCCCGTAAAATTATTTCATAGGGTAAAATTTTGCACAAAAAAAGAAGGCTATAAATATAGCCTTCCATTTAATCTTTCTAAGCTTTAATGATAACTTAGTGGTGATGACCGCCTGCACCGTGTACATGACCGTGTTGCAATTCTTCATCTGATGCATCACGAATGCTTGCCACTTCCACATCAAAATGAAGTTTTTTGCCTGCTAAGGGATGGTTAGCATCAACAATCACTTTGTCATCTTGTACATCTTTTACAGTGACTAACATCACATGACCGTCTTCAGTTTGTGATTGGAACTGCATACCTGGTTGGATATCTTCGACACCTTGGAAGTTTTCGCGAGGGACTTCTTGTACTGCCGCATCATCAAATTCGCCATAAGCATCTGCAGGTTCAATGCTTGCAGTAAATTTGTCACCCACTGATTTGCCCGCTAATTGTGACTCAAGACCTGGAATAATGTTTTGGTAGCCATGTAAATACGCTAAAGGTTGACCTTCTGGTGATTGGTCAATGACGTTACCTTCGTCGTCTTTTAAGGTGTAATGAAAATGTACAACGTTGTTATTATTGATAGTAGACATCGCTAAAATTCCTTATGAATCAATGAATGGATGGGCAAATCGCTTTTTTGGCACAATCGATTAAAAATTGCTAAAAATTAAAATTGCTAGGATTTTTCACTACAATATCCGTGAAAATCTTTCAATTTTTGGTTAAACCTCAAAATACGCCAAAAAATATTAATGTAAATTGTAACATCAATCATTAAAATTTTGGCAGTTGATAGATTTTAAAACACATTTTTAATTATTCAACCATACAACACTGTAACAATAAAGCCGTGTTCTGTTATTAATGGCGATAAGATTTAAAAATTCAATTTATTGGGCAAATTATTTGTGAATGGGCTATCTAACACTAAGGGAAGTTTTATATAACCCAGCCTCTATCTGCCAAAATGCGTTTGATTTGGGCATAAATCACTGGCGCACTGATGAGTCCCGCCAACCCAAACGTCGCTTCAAGGACCAAAATAAATAACAACAACTCCCAAGCAGACGCTCGGATTTTGTGACCAATGATTTGCGCATTTAAAAAGTATTCAAGTTTATGAATGCTCACCAACCACACCAGCGATAAAATGCTGATGCCAAGCCCGTGAGTCAGGCTAAGCAAGACGATAACAATGTTTGAGACCAAATTACCAACGACAGGAAATAGTCCTGCGCAAAAGGTGATAAGCACAACGGTCCAAGCCATCGGTAGCGGATGACCGAGTAGCGGTAATATCCCTAGCAAAAACACCGAGGTTAAGATGGTATTGATACTAGAGATTTTGACTTGCGCAAAAAATACATCATTAAACCCCATGATAAGTTCATCAAATTTTTGGCGCAAATGCTGGGTAAATGGGGTTTTATGCGCTGCGCTATTCACAGGTACTTGCAGTGCCACAATACAACCAATCACGACACCGGCTAGGACATAACCAAGCCCGCGTAACGTGTGAATACCCACTAACTGTAGTTGTGGCGCATGACTTTTGATAGTACTCATGAGCATAGCTTGAAATGAACTGACTGAAATGGGTAGATGCTGAGAGATACTTGCAGGTAGAAGGGTATGAAGCTGGTCAAATATGTCCAATATCTGTCGGATAAGCTTATTAAAGACATCAACACTCGCTTTATCAGCAATCCAATCGCCAAATACATACACAGTAAGTGAAATCATGGTCGCCAAAACAGCAATAGCAAACCATTCTGCGACTTTATCCATACGCTGCTGACGCGAGGCGCTATGCACATAGGCAATGACATGCCGATGAATCCAGCCAGCAATACCGCGAATCAGCGCATAAGTAATTAAAGTTGCAAAAAGCACCAAGGTAAGATGTAGCAATAGCACAGGCAGCCAGACAACAATCACGCTGCTAATCGCTAACAAAAAACTTTTCATATCTGACCACTGTAGTCGATCGTTGGTCAAAAAAGAATCGCCTCCATGAGGAATGGTCGAAACGTTTTTTTTATTTTCAAGTGCGGGTTCAAGATTGGTGCCAAGCGGTTCAGCGGTCATAAATAACATCTTAACAAGATAAAAAAAGATGAGATAAAACTAACACAATTTTAGTGATTAAAGTATTAAATTTATGACAAAATTTTGTCAAAATCACGGGCACTGTGCGCAATAATAACCCGTGAAAATCGCAATCAAACGTAAAATCGGCTACAATATGCCATCTTTTTTATTCTTTCTTTTATCGGTTACCAAGCCTCGCTACTTTTAAGTCAAACACTATGTCACTACATTCTGAAATCGCCAAACGCCGCACTTTTGCTATTATCTCGCACCCCGATGCCGGTAAAACCACCATGACCGAAAAATTACTGCTGTGGGGGCAAGCAATTCAGCGCGCAGGTGAAGTCAAATCACGCAAAACCGACAAACACGCGACATCTGACTGGATGAGCATGGAGCAAGAGCGTGGTATCTCAATTACCACCTCGGTAATGCAGTTTCCCTATGCCGACAACATGGTCAATCTGCTAGACACCCCAGGTCACGCCGACTTTTCAGAAGATACCTATCGTACCTTAACCGCGGTGGACAGCGCACTGATGGTGATTGATGGGGCAAAAGGGGTCGAAGAACGAACCATCAAGCTGATGGAAGTATGTCGGATGCGTGACACGCCGATTATCTCATTTGTTAACAAGCTTGACCGTGAAATCCGTGACCCGCTATCACTGCTTGATGAAATTGAAAACGTCCTAAAAATCCAATGTGTGCCGATGACGTGGCCGATTGGTACGGGTCAGCATTTTGTTGGGGTGTATAACATCAGCGAAGATAAAACCTACTTTTATCAAAAAGGTCATGGCACTGAGATTGTCGAGATTGAGAGCCGTGATGGCTATGACTATCCAGATGTCCGCGAGAGAATCGGTGAAATTGCCTTCCGTGAATTTGAAGAAAGCCTAGAGCTTGCAAAAATGGCACATGAAGATTGGGATGTCGATGAATTTTTGACCGGTAAACAAACGCCCGTGCTGTTCGGCACGGCGTTGGGTAACTTTGGGATTAACATGGTGCTTGATGTACTGACCCAATACGCCCCAGCGCCTAAAGACCATGACGCCGTTGAACGCACTGTCAAAGCCGATGAAGAAAAATTCTCGGGCTTTGTCTTTAAAATCCAAGCCAACATGGACCCAAAACACCGTGACCGTATTGCCTTCATGCGGGTGTGTTCAGGCAAGTACGAAAAAGGCATGAAAATGAAACATGTGCGCTTGGGCAAAGAAGTACGCATTTCAGATGCCTTGACCTTTTTGGCAGGTGACCGAGAAGCGCTGGAAGAAGCGTATTCGGGTGATATTATCGGCTTACATAATCATGGCACCATCCAAATTGGCGATAGCTTTACCGAAGGCGAAACTTTAAATTTCACAGGCATTCCTCACTTTGCGCCAGAATTGTTTCGCCGTGTGGTACTCAAAGACCCACTTAAGTCAAAACAACTGCAAAAAGGTCTACAGCAGCTATCAGAAGAAGGCGCCACCCAAGTATTTATGCCGCAAATCAACAATGATTTGATTTTGGGCGCGGTAGGGGTGCTACAGTTTGAAGTGGTCGCGCATCGCCTGCTTGAGGAATATAAAGTGCAATGTACCTTTGAGCCTGTGTCGATTGCGACGGTGCGCTGGGTGCATTGTGATGATAAAGTGGCGTTTGAGAAGTTTAAGAAAAAAGCCCACGACCAGTTATCGGTCGACGGTGGTGGGTATTTGACCTATCTTGCACCAAGCCGGGTTAATCTTAAATTGATGGAAGATCGTTATCCAGAAATTACCTTTAGCGCCACCCGTGAGCATTGATACATTCATCTTGATAAATGCAGAAAAGCTGACAAACCCTGTCAGCTTTTTTTCAATATTAAAAGGATTTTACCCAATTTACCAAACGATAACCCAATGATGGCAAACAATAAATATTGGTAACCTAATTACTTTAGTAAAAAGCTTAAGTTTTGGCTACAATAAATCCATTAGCGATAACTATTAATTTAAAATATTAACAACTACAAAAAAAGTGAGGATACTATGCAATTCCCAAATGGCGTAACCAAATCAAACTTAATTAAACTTGGCGTACTTGGTGCCGCTTACTATATGTTAAAAGGTCGTAACAAAACCCAGCCGACCATTGAAAACAAAGCAAATAATCCAGCAACGGTTGACAATGAGCCTGCTGATAATGCTGCGGTAAATTCAAATGGCACAAAACCTGCCAAAACTACTGCATTTACCATGGGTAAAGAGCTAGCTGCTAAAGTGTTGGGTAAAAAATTCTAATAATTATCGAATACTTATCAAATTACGTTGTTATATAACAGCTATTTACTATAACGGCATTTGAAAACAGCCCATTAGTCCACCATTAAACGGGTATCGACTGATGGGTTTTTTTATGGCAATACTGTTAAAAGCTAAGGTTTAAAAACTAAGGCAGGGAAAGAAAAGGTATGAGCATATCGAGGGTGATTAAACTAGGGGTTGCTGCGACAGCTTTATTGTTGCTACCTAGACGCAGTAGTCCACAGGCTGATAAAGTAGCCGATTGCCGTAAAAGTCTATCCGCTAAAAATACACTTGAGCAGCCTATCAATAAAAATACTGAGCAAGATAACCATAACTAAAACAATGGCTAAAATTTTTATGTAAAGCTATGTGCTGATAACAAATAAAGGATAAATACATGACGTGCGTGGGCTGCACCGCAGTTGACCGTGCCATACAGCGAGCTAAACGGTATTGTCAAACCACAGTATTTGAAATGATATGACTATGATAAATGATCCGACTTGCTCGTTTGATTTGCCATTAATTGATACGCATACCCATTTTGATGTGGATAGCTTCGATCATGACCGTGAAATCCAATCCCAATTGGCATGGGATAATGGCGTTCATCATCTGGTTTTGATAGGCTTTTTAGCAAAGTATTTTGCACAAATGTTGGCGTGCCAACAGCAAATGCAAGGTTATGGGCAGCAAGGCAAAGCCACACCTTTGGCGCATTTAGCTTTTGGGTTGCATCCTTTTTATATCACTGAGCATAAAGACAGCGATTTGCAGCGGCTAGAGCAGTTTATTCAGCAATATTCTCCCATTGCGATTGGGGAAATCGGGCTTGATACTTTTACTGCGCCGATGAAAACTGCGGAGAATTACGCTAGGCAGCAAGATTTTTTTGTTCAGCAACTTGAATTGGCAAAACAATACCAACTGCCGGCGCTGCTACATATTCGCCGCGCGCATGGCGATGTGATTAAAATGTTAAAATCACAAAAATTTACCCAAGGCGGCATTGCCCATAGCTTTAGTGGCGGTATCCAAGAAGCCAAAGCGCTGGTCAATCTGGGCTTTAAAATCGGCATCACTGGGCAAGTGACCAATCCGAATGCCAAAAAACTGCGCCATACCCTTACAGAACTTGTCAAAACCGTTGGGCTTGATGCTATTGTGATTGAGACGGACTGCCCAGACTTTACGCCGCTGCCCTGTCATGGGACGCACGGTAGGCGCAATGTACCTGCCAATCTGCCGTACGTGTTGACAGCATTATCAGACTTATTAAGAAAAGATCAATCACGGCTCGCCGAACAGTTGTGGCAAAATAGCTGCGCTGCACTACAAGTCAGCTGGGATTATCCTATCCCAAACAAATTGAATATAAACCCTGACCAAGATTAAGATAAACCATGACAATGACAGCCGAAATGACGCCTGATATGACATTAACTGATGCCCAATACGAACGCCGTTTTGCGGGTACCCAAAAACTGTATGGCGCCGCGCAATTTAGTAAGTTTGAGAATCTGCATGCGTATGTGGTGGGCGTGGGCGGGGTGGGCTCATGGGCAGCTGAGGGACTGGCTCGTACAGGTGTGGGCGAGATGACATTAATTGACATGGATGTGCTAGTAGCTTCCAATGTCAATCGACAATTACCTGCTACCGATAGCAATTTTGGTAAAAGCAAAATTGAAGCCATGGCAGCACGTATCAAAGAAATCAATCCCCATATCAAATTACATTTGATTGACGATTTTTTGAGCAAAGATAACGTACAATTGTTAATACCTAATCGTGCTTTGCAATCACAGCTTAAACAGTCAGGTAAACAGCTTGTGGTATTAGATTGTGTCGATGATATGAATGCCAAGCTTGCGCTTGCGCTGCATTGCCGATTCAATAAATTAAAGTTAATTATGGCGGGTGGGGCAGGTGGTAAAACAGACCCGACCCAAATTCAGGTGGCAGACCTTAAGGATACTTACCAAGATCCGCTACTGGCTAAAGTCAGACAGCGACTTCGTCAAGATTATGGCATCAATCGTACGATGAAAGAAAAATTCGGTATTCGCTGTGTGTTTTCATCACAGCCGCCGATTGTTGATAAGTCCTGTCAAACAGGTGGTTTGCATTGTGGCGGCTATGGATCGGCAGTTGCCGTGACCTCAGTGGTGGGGATGATGTTGGTTGCTGAAGCGTTAAAATAACCTCAGCGTTTAATTTTTATCACGTAGTAGGACGGTGTTAACGAGATGATATCATATCCTATAGCAAACAATGAAAAACAGCGTCTAGCGGTATTGGATGAGTACCATATCATCAAGACGAACAAAGAAGCCGAATTTGAGCGTATTAGCGCTTTGGCTAAGGCATTTTTTGGTACTAAGATTGTCGCCATTACTTTTTTGGATGCTGATATACAATTTTTTAAATCAAGAATTGGTCTAAAAGAACCTTCAACCAGCCGTGATGTTGCTTTTTGCAATTACACCATTACACAAAACGACACCTTTGTCACGCTCGATACTCACCAAGATACCCGATTTAAAAACAATCCTTTGGTTACCGGTTACCCTTATATTCGGTTTTATGCTGGTGCACCCATCGTGGTTCACGACAGTCAAGGTAGGGAATTTGCTTTGGGTGCGCTGTGTGTGATTGACGACCAGCCGCATCAAGATTTTGATGCCAATCAACAACACGTGCTAGCAGATTTGGCGGCGATGGTCAGTGATACCTTAAAATTACGTCAGCAGCGTTACCAAGCTGAGCGCGCCGATGAGGTAAAGACCGCATTTTTGGCCAATATGAGCCATGAAATTCGTACGCCGATGAATGGTATCATGGGCATACTTGAATTGCTTGAGCAGACACCGCTTGATACGCAGCAGCAACACTATATCAAATCGATTAAAACATCCAATGAGCATCTGCTGACCATCGTCAACGACATTTTGGATTTATCCAAAGTAGAATCAGGTAAAATACGTTTTGAGAGTATCCCGGTTGATTTAGCACAGCTATGCCAAGACGTGTATCAATGCTTTTTAGCCACTGCAAAAGACAACAGCGTGGAGCTAACCTTCGATTACCCTGATAACTTGCCCAAATATGTCAACACCGATCCGGTGCGGGTGCGACAGATTTTAATGAATCTAGTCAATAACGCCATCAAATTTACCCCAAAACAAGGTAAAGTGACCATTCAAGCTATGAATGGCGGTGATAAGCACCAAATCAAATTCAATGTGATTGATACGGGCGTTGGCATCAAGCCTGAATCATTGGCAGTGATTTTTGATGCCTATAATCAAGCTGATAAGTTTACTCATCGTTTATATGGGGGTACAGGGCTCGGGCTATCTGTGTGCAAAGCGTTGGCAGAAGGGATGGGCGGCACGATTAAGGTAACCAGTGAAAAAAATAAAGGCTCAACCTTTACCCTATCTCTACCAATAATAGCAACTGATGAAATCAGCTATCAGCAGTGGCACCAAAGTCATGATGAAACCACAATACAACCGCTAGAACGCCTGCCTGCCCATGTTCTGCTAGCAGAAGACAATGAAGTAAATGCCATGGTCGCGGTCAAAAGCCTAAAAAAATATGGCTATGAAGTCACCCGAGCCAAAGATGGGCTCGAAGCCGTCAATTTTTATAAAGCTGACCCTAGCAAATATCATATCATTTTGATGGATCATCAAATGCCCATCATGGATGGGGTGGAAGCCACCAAGATACTCAAACAATCATTCAATCAGTTGCCGCCTATCATTGCAGTGACGGCACATGCCATGCATGGGGATAAAGAAGTATATCTTAACGCGGGTATGCAAGATTACTGTACCAAGCCCTATAAGCCTGAAGCGCTTGATGTGATGATTCAGCGCTGGCTGCATCATGTCGCCAACACGGTTTAAGAGATATTAATCACAAAAATTGCTTGCATTTGCGCAAACAATTGCTTACGGTAAAACCCTACGACAAACTGTCGTAGGGTTTTATTTTTGTCGAAGTATTTTTGCTTTGTCACGGCTAAAAATGGCTTTGGTGACAGTGTTTTATAGAATGAAGAGCTAAAAAAACGCCTATGGGAAATTTTATTTTTTTACAAATTTTTGCAGCCGTCTGTGCGTTGTCCATCATTACCACGCTATTTAACAAGCGGATTTTGGACTTTCCACAAGCCATTGGGGTGCCCATTGTGTCCGCGGTACTGGTTTTTATTTTGCAGTGGAGCGCAAGCCTGCTCAATGGCAACGAGTTTATTACCATCAATATCACCAGTATCCAAAATGCGGTGCGTGATATCGATTTTTACGATTTTTTAATCAATGGGGTGATTTGTTTTATTTTGACGGCATCGGCGCTGACGTTTAAGGTGTCCGATCTCAAAAACTATTGGAAACCGATTGGGATTTTGGCAAGTATCGCATTGGCACTGTGTGCGCTGTTTTTTGCAAGCCTGATGTTTGGCTTTCAGTGGCTCACAGGGGCAAGTATTCCGTTTGCGGTATTGTTGTTACTGGGTGCAGCACTGGGCGCGACTGACCCGATTGGCATCAAAGGCGTGCTTAGCTCTATCAAAGCGCCGCGCCATTTGATGATTAAGCTAGAAGGTGAGTCGCTGTTCAATGATGCAGTGTGTATTGCGCTATTTATGACTATTTTGCATGGTCTGCAAGGCAATGGCTTTAGCATCGTGACCACAGTAGAAGTATTGTTGTATGAAATCGTAGTTGCAGGGATTATTGGTTGGTTTTTTGGGCAGATGACGCTGCGGATTTTAAGCGGTAAACACGAGATGGAGTCACTGATTTTGACTACGGCATTTTTGGCGTGTGGGTCGTATTTGGTGGCATTGTATGCGCATGCTTCCGCGCCGATTGCTTGTGTGGTCGGTGGCTTGATTGTTGGTAACCGTTGGCACCAGATTTTAGACGAAGGGGAAATCACCTATGTGAATCACTTTTGGCACGCCATTGAGGGGATTATCAATTCATTTTTATTCACCCTTATCGGTCTGGAGCTATTTATTTTAGAGCTGAATACCTCGTTGATTTTGGGCGGTGTGGTGGCATTTATTTGTCTGCATTTATCCCGCTTTTTGGCAAATTTTGCGTCATTTAGTCTGCTATCCGATGTTCGAAAAACCAGTTATAACGGCAGTTTGACGATTTTATCGTGGGGCGGGGTACGCGGGGCGATTTCTTTGGCATTGATTTTATCGGTTTCTAACGTCCCTGAATTGCAGCCCTATAGCAGCTTTTTGGTGGGGTATACCTTTATCGTGGTATTGATGTCCGGCGTGGTATGTGGTCTGGGGCTACCTGCGGTGATGAATGCGTTTTATCATAACCCCAACGAACGCACGACAGGTTTTGCAGGGTGGTATCAAAGGCTAGTTAAACGCTTTAATCGCAAAGGCTACCAGTATGTGCTCAGCGAGGATGAGCAGGGCAATGAAGTGATTACCCGTTATCAGCCACCGCCTGTGGTGATTCAAGAGACGCCTAGTAGTGTCGGTATGGCATTGCCACTGCCAAAAGTGATTGATAAAGATGGGCATGATGAATTGGCTCATCCCAATGGTTTTTAACTGTTGCTACCACAAAAAAAGACCTAGCAAATGGCTAGGTCTTTTTTTATACCATTTTTTATATCATCAAATCGCTGCGCGCAAAATCCGCTCAGACACTGCCAAATCATTGCTACGATGTTCACCAAGCTTAACCATATTATGTTCTTCTAATTGGCTTAAAATTGGCGCGATTGCAGACGCATCAAGGTCGGCATCTGACAATCTCACCGGTAAGCCAAGCTCGCGGAAAAAGTTTTCGGTGTTAACAATCGCTTGCTCGATTTTATCCTCGTCGCTTAGATTAGAGTTGCCTTCAGTGATATGCCAAACGTTTTTGGCATACTGTAGCAGCTTGTCTTTTTTGCTATCTTTGAGCTCACGCATCACCCCAGGCAACACAATGGTCAAGGTGCGGGCGTGGTCAATGCCGTGTAGGGAGGTTAATTCATGCCCAATCATATGGGTGGTCCAGTCTTGTGGTACGCCCGTGCCAATGAGACCATTGAGTGCCATTGTCGCTGTCCACATGATGTTTTTCCGCGTTTCCATGTCGTTAGGGTTGGCTTTGACGGCACGGCCTTCTTCAATCAAGATTTTGAGCAGACTTTCAGAGAAACTATCTTGGACTTTGGCATTGACTGGGTAAGTCAGATACTGCTCCATCACATGCACAAACGCATCGCCTACACCATTCATCATTTGACGCTCAGGTAGCGTTAAGGTTTTGGCAGGGTCAAGAATCGAAAACTGCGGGAATACTAGCGGATTACCAAAAGGCAATTTGGCATGACGCTCACTATGATTGATAACGCCGCCTGAATTCATCTCTGAACCTGTTGCAGGAATAGTCAATACAGTACCGAGCGGTAGCGCATTTTGAATATCACGGGTATATCCTTTTAATGCTTCCCACGCTTTTTCATGGTCTTTGTCGTCATCTAAGGTGGCAGTCAATGCAACAAATTTGGTGCCATCAAGTACTGAACCACCACCGACAGCGAGCAAAAAATCAATGTTGTTGGCATGTACCATATCGACGGCTTTCATCAAGGTATTAAATTCTGGATTTGGCTCAATACCGCCAAATTCAAAGATTTCACGCTGTTTACCTTGTAGCGCGGTTTTCACCTCATCGAGTGTGCCGGTTTTTTTGGCAGAGCTACCACCATAGGTGATAAGTACGCGGGCATTATCAGGGACAAGATTGGCGAGTTCTTTGATTTGACCTTCGCCAAATACGATACGCACAGGGTTGTAATATTGGAAATTATTCATGCCGATCCTTAAGAATTTGTTATTGTTAATACATTGCCACTTGTAAAAATGCACCATGGCACTTATTAAGTAAACGTTACGCTCAAACACAGAGCTATCATAGAATAAAATACTGAAAGCAATTGCAATAATTTGTCTAAAACTCGCAAAAGCTTTTTAAAAACAA
This sequence comes from Moraxella sp. CTOTU49803, assembly GCF_032097965.1. Taxonomy (NCBI): domain Bacteria; kingdom Pseudomonadati; phylum Pseudomonadota; class Gammaproteobacteria; order Moraxellales; family Moraxellaceae; genus Moraxella; species Moraxella sp. CTOTU49803. Next base: position 119,755 of record NZ_DAMCJP010000002.1, read on the forward strand.
ATGTGTTTTAGAAACAGATGCTTGCTAAAACGTAGTCTTTGCTCAAGCTTCTAACAGCAGATTAACCTGTGAAAATTACGCTGTGACGAAGTTTGATAGCAACGTATATAAGTCTAAAATCCTTATAAACAAGGATGCTGCAACAATTTTTTTATCAAGTTTGTTATGACTTGAAGCTAGCAGCGTCCAATAACTCAACGAAAGATGAATCAACAATCCCGAGGAATGTATGTCTTACTCCGCTCTTTTATCACCGATTAACGTGGGCGCGATGCGCTTGCCAAACCGCGTCTTTATGGCGCCATTGACCCGTCTGCGTAGTGCTGATTTGCCAAATGGAACAAAAAATATTGGTGGCTTGCCAACGCCACTCATGGCAACCTATTATACCCAGCGCGCTAGCAGTGGTTTGATTATCACGGAAGCCACTGATATCTCAGCCGATGCCAAAGGCTACGCAGGTGCGCCCGGTGTTTTTAGTGATGCACAAATTGCAGGCTGGAAAATGATTGCTGATAGCGTACACCAAGCAGGCGGTCATATCGCTATGCAGCTATGGCACACAGGGGTAGTATCGCATTATAGCTTGCGCCCACAAGGTCAGCCGCCTGTATCAGCATCAACCGTGGATTTGGGTGATGCGGTACGCACCTCGTTAAGAGATGACGAAGGCAAAGTATACCGTGTGACTGCTACGCCAGCGCGTGAGATGACCACCGCAGAAATCAAACAAACCGTCGATGATTTTGCCAGCGCCGCGCGTAATGCGATTGAGGCGGGCATGGATGTTATTGAAATCCACGGTGCACACGGCTATTTGATTCATCAATTCTTGTATGAGAGCGTCAACCAACGCAGCGATGAATACGGTGGTAGCTTAGAGAACCGTATGCGCTTTTTGAAAGAAATTTTAACCGCAGTCACTAACGCCATTGGTAGTGACAAAGTGGGTATCCGTATCTCGCCACTGGGTCAATTCAATGGTGTGGATGCCGGTAGCGAAGACGATGCATTAGCAATCATCAAACTGATTGATAGCTTTAACCTAGCCTATTTACATATTTCTGAGCCAGACTGGGCAGGTGGAAAACCCTTTACAGCAGAATTCCGTCGCCAAATTCGTGATACTTATCACGGCGTGCTTATCGGTGCTGGCGGCTATACCGCAGAAAAAGCAGACACGCTAATTCGTGATGGCTTAATTGATGCCGTCGCATTTGGTCGTAGTTATATTGCAAATCCAGATTTGGTTGAGCGTTTTCACCAAAATGCGCCGCTTAATAAAGCGAACTCAGCCACTTTTTATGGTGGCGATCAAGAAGGCTATACCGATTATCCTGCGTTAGCCCAATAATCGTACTAGCGAAAATAATCGTATTAGCGAATACGAAGACCCCGATCGTGTGATGACATGAGCGGGGTTTTTTATGGTGAGTGAAAAACAAACAAATTTTTTTACTGAACTTATCATGAAAGGTCTGCATTATGTGACAGTACGCAGCCCATATGGCGACCAACAAGTTGAGTTTTGCGCGTATTGATTGTGTGATTAGCCAAAACTTGAAAATACCACCATTAACACTGGTGAGATGATATTGACCAAAAATCCAAAGCTCATCGCAAGCGGTACCACTTCATTCCCCCCTGAGCTTTGGATGACCGGTAAGGTAAAATCCATGGTGGTCACCCCGCCCAAACCCACCGCCGTGGTTGGGTATTTGCGAATCAGCATAGGGATAAACAGTAGCGCCGTGAACTCACGTAACAAATCATTGAGCAATGCCACACTTCCCCAAACTGCGCCATACGCATCAGTCATGATAATTCCCGACAACGAATACCAGCCATAGCCAGAGGATAGCGCTAAGCCTTGGGTGAAGGTCACATCAGGCATTATCAGTGCGTACACTAAACCACCGACTGCCACACTCAGACAAAAAATCACACAGGCTTGTACGCCGCGTTTGTTGACCAATACCTGCCGCAACGTCATCCCCGAATGCGACAACTGAAAACCTACCAATAAAATCAGCAAAATCAACGAGCCCTTGATGATGCCATCAATCGGCAAATCCGTTATTGGCAGCAATTTGCCCAGTACAAAACCCAACACCACACAGCACAACTGAACGAGGCTTCCTGTGATGCTAAAACCTGCTTGGCTATTCTCATGGGGAAGGGCACGTTGCCAAGGATGCAGCCTGTCAAATATCAGCAAACTGATAAAACCTGCACCTAGGGTACAAATCGCCAATACCGCCACATTGGTGCCAATAAACCCAATCTGCGCGCCCAAGTTAGGAATCTGCGACAACGAAAGACCAATAAAGGTTAAAATCACAAACACCAAGTTGGTCAGTAGCTTGTCTACCAGCGGCATGAATCGTTGCGGTAATGGCAGCAAAAACCCGACCACCAATGGGGTAAGAATCAGAACAAGGGTGATAAAGTTTTCTAACATGCCGCGACGCTTCCAAACAGGGTTTAAACATAGGCTGACCCCAATATTTTGCAGTTAGCACTTGGTTTAAAAAATTAAAAGTGGCTATTGTACCCATAAATGCACCAAGTTGGCGAATATTTGCCATAATGCGTGGTTTAAGCGTGCAATCAATTGTTTGGTAACACATTTGTAGTATGATTGAACAAATAGTTGTGTAAGATAGTCACATCCAATCATCTTATGCGTTAGATGACTCTATTAGCCGTTAATTTTTTCAATTTGTAGGATTGTTATGAGACATTTTTATTTTGATATTGTCTTTACCACGATTGCGCTGGCAATTGCAGCGTGGTGGGGTTTTTCGCATGGTGGCGTTGGCACTATGATGTCGGCGCTGTTTGTCACGCTGATTTTGGCAGTGATGGAGATTTCGCTGTCGTTTGATAATGCGGTGGTCAATGCCTCGGTACTCAAAACCTGGGATAAGTTTTGGAAAATGATTTTCTTGACTGTGGGTATGCTCATCGCGGTATTTGGTATGCGTCTAGTATTCCCGATTGTCATCGTCGCGGTGACTGCCGATATGGGCATGATGGATGTCATCAACATGGCGCTCAACAACCCGAAAGAATACTCGGCAAAGCTCATTGAGCACCATGCAGAGATTGCGGCGTTTGGTGGGATGTTCTTGTTGCTCGTCTTTTTAAACTTCATCTTTGATGAAAAAGAAGTGATGTGGTTTGAATGGCTTGAGCGTAAGCTTGCGCGCTTTGGCAAAGTCGATGCCATGAGCGTGTTTGTGGCATTGGCGTTATTGATGATGGCGCTGTTTTGGGTAGATCCAGCGCGTAAAGCCGCTGTCTTGACCGCAGGTGTGTTTGGTATTTTGATTTATCTAGCCACCAATGTATTATCAAGCCTTTTAGAAGGCGCGGACGATGATGATGAATCAACCCCCGATGTGATTGAGGGCAAAGAAGTAGCGGGCGCGATTGCCAAAGGCGGTATCGCAGGTTTCTTGTATCTAGAAGTACTCGATGCATCGTTTAGTTTTGATGGGGTGATTGGCGCGTTTGCCATTACCAATGACGTGATTATCATCATGCTTGGGCTTGCCATTGGTGCGATGTTTGTGCGATCCATGACCATTTTCTTGGTAGAAAAAGGCACGCTCGATGAGTTTGTTTATCTAGAACATGGCGCGCATTATGCGATTGGCGCGTTGGCGGTCATCATGCTATTGGCAACTGTGCATATCGAAGTGCCAGAAATCGTGACGGGTTTGATTGGGATTGCCTTTATCGTATGGGCAGTGATTAACTCTATCAGCTACCGTAAGCGCCAAGCAGCCTTGGCTAAACACTAAAAGATGCTAAAAAGACTGGGGCTCATGCGTAACCGTAGCGGTATTTAGGATGCTGACTTGAGCTTAATATCCCTTAAGCTTTTGACACATAAATATAACAGCTTAATGTAGCCGAATGGTGGACAAATTCTATCACCAAAGGTATAGTTAAAACGTGGGTTTCGGCTCACGTTTTGTTTTTTTAGGCGATTTTTTATGGTGTTTGAGCCTTTTATTTTGGGCGATTTTAGTCTGGGCGCGCTTTTGTTCTAGGCACTTGTAGTCTGAGCGTGAAAGGCGCAGCGCATGACAACGGACATCGATTTTCTTATTTGATTTCAAAAATTTATTACAAAGGATAAAACAATGGCAATTAGCTTAACCAAAGGTGGTAATGTTAATTTATCAAAGGAAGCACCGAATTTAACCAACATGGCCGTTGGTCTTGGCTGGAACCCACGTGCCACTGACGGGCAAGCCTTTGACTTAGACGCGGTCGCGTTTTTGGTCAATGAATCGGGTAAAGTACGGGCAGATGCAGATTTTATTTTCTTTAACAACCTAAAATCATCCGATGGCTCAGTAGAGCATACGGGTGATAACCGCACTGGTGAAGGCGATGGCGATGATGAAGTCATCAAAGTGGATTTAACTAAAGTCCCAGCCGATGTGAGCAAAGTAGTATTTTGTGCGGTGATTTATGATGGTCAAGCGCGTAACCAAAACTTTGGTCAAGTAGCAAACGCTTATATTCGCATCGTGAATACCCAAGGCGGCGCTGAAGTGGCTCGGTATGATTTGTCAGAAGACAGCAGCACCGAGACAGCAATGATTTTTGGTGAGCTTTATAAGAACAATGGCGAGTGGAAATTCCGCGCAGTTGGACAAGGTTTTGCTGGCGGTTTAGGACCATTGGCTGCGTCATATGGCGTTGCTGTTTAGTTCTTTGGCTAAAATCTTTTAACATTTTTTTAACAATGGGGTGGCATCGGCTTGCCCCTTTTTTTCAGCATGAGCGCTTTTTAAGCTTGAGCGCTTTTTTAAGCCTAAGGGCTTTTTCAAACTTAGCTACTTTTATCATCATTTTTGCCACTTAGTCAATAAGGATACATTAACCTATGGCAGCGACGTTTAGTATGATTGGGACGATTGAGCCATTTTTGCATTGTAATCTCAAAAAAGGCGATTCGATTTATTGCGAATCCAATGCCATGGTCATGATGGAGTCAAATCTTGAGCTCAAAGGTCAGATGCGTGGCGGCATCATGCAAGCTTTGATGCGCCGATTTGCCAATGACGAGTCGATTTTTCAGCAGCAAATTGAAGCGGTCAATGGTGAGGGTGACTGCTTACTGGCGCCCACACTTGATGGCGATATGCAAATTTTAGACGTCGGTGCTAATCAGTATACGCTCAGTGACGGTGCCTTTGTGGCAGCAACTAATGGCGTTGATTTGCGTGCCAATATCCAGCGCAATTTAGGCGGCGCTGTATTTGGGGATACGGGTGGCTTTATGGTCATGCAAACACAAGGCCAAGGTCAGCTTGTGGTATCTGGGTTTGGTTCTTTGTTTGAGATTGATGTCACGCCTGATAAAGATGTGATTATTGATAACGGTCACGTGGTATGCTGGGATAGCCGACTGCAATATAGCCTGTCAATGGCGACCAGCCAGAAAAAAGGCTTTTTGGGCAATATCATCAATTCAGTCACGAGCGGCGAAGGCATGGTGCTAAAGTTCTCAGGTCAAGGCAAAGTAGTAATTTGCTCGCGCAACCGTGATACTTACCAAGGCTGGATTCAAAGCTTATTGGGGTCAAACTCAGGCGGACGCGGTGGCAATGAAGGTATTTTGGGCGGTTTGTTATAGTCAGTTTCTGCTAAACCGTTATTAAACTCTTAAAACATAGCTAGATAGAATAGTAGAAATATAGTAAAAAATAAGGAAACCAACATGGCAGTGAATTTATCAAAAGGTCAAAAAATCTCGCTAGAAAAAGAAGCAGGTGGGGCACTTAGCCAAATCAAAATGGGTCTGGGTTGGGATGTCGGTGCTGCGCCGCAAAAATTAGGTGGATTTTTGGGTGGCTTGTTTGGCGGTGGTGGCAGCGCAGGCGGCAGCATTGACTTGGATGCATCGTGTATCATGCTTGATGCCAACAAACAAATGGTGGATGCGATTTGGTTTGGACAATTGCAGTCAAAAGACAGTAGCATACAACACACAGGCGACAACCGCACCGGTGCTGGCGATGGCGATGACGAAGTGATTAATGTCAATTTATCTCGCATCCCTGACCATGTGCAAGCCTTGGTTTTTACTGTCAATAGCTTTACGGGTCAAACTTTTGCCACGGTCAATAATGCGTTTTGTCGTTTGGTGAATGCCAGCAATAATAGTGAAGTTGCCCGTTATGATTTGTCAGCCCAAGGCAGTCATACCGCGCTGATTTTGGCAAAAATTTATCGCCATAACGGTGAGTGGAAAATGCATGCTATTGGTGAAACTGCGTCAGGTCGTACCTTTCATGATTTGATGCCTGCGATTTTACCGCACGTGTAACCGCGCTTTTTAATGTGAAGTAATAATGTGCAGCCATAAAGAAAGCCCTGTGATACGCAGGGTTTTTTATTTTGACAGCTATTTTTGATAAGTTTGTGTGGATTTTGCGTTGGTGGGTTTTGCATGCGGTGTGGGTTTGCTAAAATAGCGGCGATTTAGTTTTGCACTGTTGAATTTTACAGTCAGTTTTTTACAGTCAGTTTTTTCAAAGTCATTTTTTTTAAGTCATTTTTTTAAGTCACTTTAGCGAAGCGACTCAAATAATTTTATGACGACAACCCACCGCTACAAAGGAATCCAACACCATGCCATTTAATCGTTTACAGCCGATTTTGATAGCAAGCTTGCTGCCGCTGCTGGTTTTTACTTGGTTTAGCCGTGACTACATTGGGCAGATTGATTTTTGGTTGTTGTGGCTAGTGGCGATGACCTTGGTCGGGTTACCATTGGTGTTTGCAGAGATTGGTTTGGCGCATCGTAGTGGTACGTCACCGCTGGTCGGTCTGCCCATACTGACCCGTGAAGCTGACGTGTCAACGGTCTGGCGCGGGTTTGGTTGGCTGACGATTGTGCTGCTGATGGCGGTTGTGGGGCATTTACTAGCAAGTAGTGGCGAGATTATCCATCCGCTGGTGAGCAATATTGCTCTGCCTGCCTTGTTAGCCATCATGGTGCTGATAGTGATTGGTTTGAGTTTTATCAAGCATTTGGCAGGTTGGTTGGCGGTCGGTTTTGCCGTTGCCGCGTTGGTGGTCAATGTCATGCAGGGTGGGTTTGTGGCGTGGCAGATGACAGCCACCTCCTTGACGGAGTGGGCGGGGGCGGTCGTGTTGGCGCTGGTCTGTGTTGGCGCAGGTACAGGATTATACTGGCATGCGCGCACCCACCAAATGCTCACGATGAACACTACGGCGACAGATCAAGTACGCGAATCCGCGAGTCGGTATGTATTACCGGTGTGGAGTTTTCAGTTACTAGCGGGTGCGCTGATTGCCATGACTTTATCGCCAAACAGCGCGATGGCGGCAGTGCTGAATGCATTGGCAATGCTGGCAGGGGCGGCGTATTTACTGCATATCTTGACCCATCAAGTGTCATTACGCTGGCAACAACAGCAATTTAACTTTTTGGCATTGGTGGTATTGGCGGTGCTTAGTCTTGCGCTAGCCATGGTACCAACTGCTTGGCTCAATCAGCTAATTATCGTGATAAGTTTAGTCACGGCGGTATGGCTAGCCATATTTGCAGGCTGGCAAATGAAAATCAGCCATTTGCGCAAATCATTGAATTTTAGCTCAGAAGGCTTATATAACCTTTGGCGCATTGCGGTGCGCATTATTGTGCCATTGGCGGTGATTTTGGCGATGGTGGGGTGGGTACTAGGATTGGCAAAATGATTACTGTTGATATAGCCTTTGCGCCCGATAGCCAAACACAATTGCGGTTAACCCTGCAACTCGCCGATGATAGCCGGGTGATTGATGCAGTCAATGCCACAGGCTGGCAACAGCAGTATCCGCAGATTTTTAGCTATAGTGTCGGTGTGTTTTCCCATAAACTAGACTGGCAAAGTGCTATCAACACAGGCGATAGAATCGAAATCTATCGCCCTTTGACCATCGACCCGCAAAACAAACGCAAATTACTGTCTAAAAAATTCAACCGATAAGGGCGTGACCCGGTATTATTGTGTAGTGCATAAAAAAAGCCAATCATTGCCGTGATGCTGTGATTGGCTTTTTAGTCAAAAAAACTTACTGAGTCACCGCTGGGCGCTCGATACGGGTGACAATACCATTTTGGTCAAAATAAATTTTGGCGTATTGTTGGGCGTTATGAATCGCGGGCTTGTTGGCGCGTTTGGCGTTAGTACCTGGGGTAAAATCATACAGGTAATCCCAACGCATAGGATTTAGGGTGTCTCTAAAGGTTGGGCTACCTAGTATATAGAGCACTTGATTGGCATTCATACCCACTTGCACTTGGCTTAATTTGTCTTCATGAATCGGCTTGCCTTGTGGGATATCGATTTTGTACACGCTAAACCATGAGCAACCTGGTAATACGGTGACGCTGCTAATTACGGCAACCAAAGGCAGGACTGCCAGTTTTTTTGATAGTGTTGTGATAGATGTCATTTGTCAAACCGCTTTGAGATGGTGAACGATAAAATTTACGACTTATCATACGTGATTTGGGTTTTTTTGCCTACCTATTGACCCCAAAATTTAAATTATTTTACATACAGTTAATGTTTGGGTGTAAAACGCCGCGGTGGTTTGGTATTTGGCGTTCTGGTGGTTGGCGTACTTTGTCTTTAGCCTGCATTCGCCCTTTATTTGTCAACGGGCGCTTTTGCCAGTGATGTCACGTTTTTTTACTGTGGGATTTTATCGAATTTGTTATTATAGTTATAATTTTTAGTTTATAAGCGACACCTGATAGGTGCGAGGATTTTTATGTCGTCTTTTACCAACCAAGATTTGCGTCGTGCCGGTTTGAAAGTCACGTTACCGCGTTTGAAAATTTTAGAATTGCTAGAAAAAGCCGAATCCCATCATATGAGCGCAGAAGATGTGTATAAAGCCTTGATGGAGCACGGCGAAGACGTGGGGCTTGCGACTGTTTACCGTGTGCTAACCCAGTTTGAACAAGCGGGAATTGTCGAGCGTCACAATTTTGAAAACAACTTGTCAGTGTTTGAAATCGCCAAAGATGAGCACCATGACCACTTGGTATGTGACCAATGCGGCAAAATCATTGAATTTCACAATGAAGAAATCGAAGCGCTGCAAGAAAAAGTCGCCAAAGACTTTGGCTTTACCCTAGCAGGGCACTCGCTGGTACTATATGGAATTTGTGATAATAAAGACTGCCAAAATTCGATAAAGCGCTAATGTCTTGGTGGGTTGATGCCTGAATCGGTTAAAAAATCTCACGTGCAAAAATCACTCACAAAAATTAATTAAAAACTTCAGTTAAAAAAAGCGGCTAGATAAATTTTATTTAGCCGCTTTTTTCGTCCGTTGTCCGTTGTTTATTTTCTATTATTTATTGAACGCTATGATGCGGTTTTAATTCTGATAGCTTAAAGCCAGTGATTAATAGCGCTGCGCCATACACCACAGCGCCCACCACACACAACGCCAATAGCGCAATAATACGAACACCTTGATGCGCAGTAACGGGGAAAAAATGAATACCAGCGGCAAGTGCCAACCCCATTGCCCCATTTGCCATGGCAAAGATAACCGCTAATCGTCGCCAAGCCGCACCAAACCGATAAATACCCTGGGTATGTAAATAAAAATATAACAGCGCCGCATTGATAAAAGACGCCAGTGTATTGGCAAGTCCTAGCCCGGCATGGGGCGCGATTTGCCACTTTTTAAATAACTCAGCCAGTATTAGGCTTAGCACGACATTGGCAATCACGCTAATCACACCGACTTTGACAGGGGTGCGACTGTCATGACGGGCAAAAAAAGCCGGGGCAAATATTTTAATGAGCATAAATGCCAAAATCCCACCTGATAAGCACTGTAGCGCAAGCCCACTCATCATGGCATCTTGCCGCACAAACTCTCCATGTTCAAACAGGGATATCATAAACACATTACTAATCATGCCAAGCGCGATGGATGCAGGTACGCCGACCAACACCGTCAATCGCGTCGCCCAATCTAGGGTGTGTCCAAATTGTTGATGGTCATCGCTTGCGATACTTTTGGATAGACTGGGCAAAATCACCGTGCCAATCGCCACCCCAATCAGACCTAGCGGCAACTCACTCATCCGCTCGGCGGTATACAGCCAAGAGACCGAGCCATCAACCATGGTTGAAGCCAGTACCGTGTTGACCAGCATATTGATTTGGGTAACCGATACCCCAAACAGCGCAGGGAGCATGAGTTTTAAAATCCGTCGCACGCCAGGATGACGAAAGCTGACCTTTGGCATCACGAGTAGCTGATGGCTGTGCAATTGCGGTAATTGAATCAATAGCTGCAGCAAACCTGCCACCGCAACTGCGTAACCGACCGCCAAAATTGGCTTGGCAAGCAGCGGTGCTACCCAAATCGCGCCCACAATCATACACACATTTAAAATCACCGGTGCAAAGGCAGGCAAGGCAAACCGCCCCACGCTTTGTAAAATACTACTAGCAAACGCGGTCATCGCGATAAATAACAAATAAGGAAAAGTGATACGAAGCAGCTCAACCGCTGTGGCAAATTTGCTAGGCTCATGCAGATAACCGACCGCAAACACAGCAATCACAGCGGGCGCGAAAATGACTATCACGGCGGTAAGACCTGATAAAATCAACAATAACGTACCTGCCACCCGACTGATAAGAATTTGAATGCCAAGCAAGGCTTTTTTGCTATCGGTCATGTCGTTATTTTGGGCTTGGTGTTGATAATCGGATAGTACAGGGACAAAAGCTTGGGCAAAAGCGCCTTCAGCGAACAGCCGCCGCAAAAAATTGGGCAATTTGAAGGCCACCAAAAACGCATCCATCATGCCCCCCGTACCAAACACGCTCATCAATACCATGTCGCGAATCATGCCCAAGATACGTGAAAATAAGGTAAAGAAACTAATAATAGCGGTGGATTTGATAAGTTTTGACATGAAAGAATCGCTGCAAGTTTTGCCGAGAAGTTGTTATCAGTTATTTTGATTTGGGCAGTAGCATCATGTGAAAAAATTGCCATACGATAAATTTTGGAAAATCATCTAATGGCTGATTTCACTTTTATTGACCATGTTTCTATTGACCATGTTTCTTAATTTCACCCAATCAAAATGCAGCCCCGGGTCGGATTTGCGACCGCGCGCGATATCGCTGTGACCGGCTAGATGATTGATGGTTTTGGGATAAGCTTGATAAATCGCGGCAATCACGCCACTTAACGCTTGGTATTGCCTGTCGTCAAACTCGCTATAATCATCACCCTCCAGCTCAATCCCAATCGAATAGTCATTGCAGTTTGGCACGCCCAAATAACTAGATTTGCCAGCATGCCAAGCACGCTCATCAAAACTCACAAACTGCGTGACCTTACCATCACGCTCAATAAACAAATGCGCGGAGACCTGCTGCTGATAGATGGTTGCAAAATACGGATGAGCTTTAGGGTCTAACTGATTTTGAAAAAATGCACGAACAAAATGCTCGCCTTGGTCATTTTTTACACCAAATTCACTGGGCGGCAAGCTGATGTTATGAATCACAATCAGGTGAATATCGTTAGGGTCGGGGCGTTGTCCAAAATTGGGTGACGCCACAAACTCGCATGGGCTTAACAAACCCTGCTCAATGCTAAATCCCGACATAACTATACCCCGCCCAATCATCCAAATGGTGTTTAAAATAGTTGGTAAAACGCTACTCAATGCTGTGGCTAATTTAGCATAAAATTGGTCTTATCTTCACCTTAACCGAAAGACACAGTTAAAAAAAAGCAATTTGGAAAAAAAATGGTATGCTATCGCTAAGCTGACAACAAGGGTAGGACATCTGATGGATACGATTATAGCGGCGTTGATACTGGCAGTGGTGGGAGCGCTTTATAAAATTTTTGTCCAACAAAAAGCAATTACCCGACTTGAATCCAAGCTCGACAACCTGCAAAAACAACTCGCTGACGTTATGGCAACTGTGTATATCCTAAGCAGCGAGGCAAAGCCATCATCTACCCAGCAATCGGCAAGCGATATTCGCCAAAATCAGCCTGTCACTAAACCTATTACTGACCCTATCACTCAGTCCATCAGTCAAGCTCCAGTCTCAGCGCCCCTTCCAGTGCCACTCCCAACATTAAACTCTTTGCCAATGGCGAATACGCTTGACGCTTCGACTAGTTCAGCTCCGCCAACGGCAACGCCGCCGTCAGTGAATGACGCAGCCCCACCGCATAAACCTAGCGTATCACAGCCATCATCTCCTTCTTTAAAAGATGATGAAAGTGCTACCAATATTGTGACATCGCTTTGGGCAAGTGCCACCCAATGGTTTTTTGGGGAGAACTTGGTGGTGCGTGTGGGTGCACTGGTATTGCTAGTAGGCGTGGTGTTATTACTCAAACTTGCCAGCCAATATATTGAGGTATCGATGCCTGTGCGCATGGCGCTGGTAGCGTTAGGTGGCTTGGTAATAACGGTAGTCGGTTATCGCACCACTGCCAAAAAACGCAGTTATGGGTTGACTTTGCAAGGTGTCGGCTTTGCGGTGATTTATTTGACGGTGTTTGCAAGTTTTAAATTGTATGGACTACTAACATCAACCTTAACCTTCGGCGTGCTTGCGTTACTGGCAGGGTTAACAGTGATGTTTTCGGTGTGGCAAAATGCGCTACCGCTTGCGGTCTTGGCGTTCGGTGGGGCGTTTTTTGCGCCGATACTGGTCAGCCGACCTGACGGTAGTGTGGTGATGTTATTTAGTTATTATTTACTACTCAATATAGCGGTTGCGGTGATTGCCCATTATCGCACTTGGAAATTGCTCAATGCACTAAGCCTAGTGGTGACTTTTGGGCTTGCGTACGTGTGGGGATTTCGTGCATTTAGTGGCAATAGTGCAGGTGCAGGCTGGCTGTCATTACGCTGGCAACTGCTGGGGTTAGTGGTTGGGCACATGGCGCTGTATTTGTTTATTGCGGTTAGATACTCTCAGCAGGTCGTGAGTTATAACCAAACGCTGCTACAAATGAACACGGGAGTAGCCAAACGCCCGATTATATCGATAGATTCAGGATTGTTGTTTGGCACCGCGTTACTAGGGTTTGGGCTGATGGCAAGCTTGCTCAATGATTTGCCTTATCATCTGGCCTTTGCTAGCAGTGCGTTATCGGCTATTTATTTGAGTCTAGGATTGTGGCTGCTCAAACATCATCGCCGTAGCATCGCAGGTGACCCACAAGCCAACAACCAATTTGATAACAGCTTTGAGCTACTGATTGAAGCCAGCCTTGCGCTCGGCTGTGGGTTCTCGGCTCTGGTGATACCACTGGCGCTATCAGCCAAATGGATTAGTATCGGTTGGGCAGTGCAGGGTGCTGCATTGGTGTGGCTCGGTGCGCGTACCCAAAGACGCTGGACGGTATATTTTGGGTTGGCATTGCAAGGCTTTAGTATCCTGTTATTGGTGGGCTTTGATACCCTCATGCGGCATTGGTATGGGCTACTGGATCAATTATCTGTCCCGCACCAAATGTCTATAGTGGCGGCTTCATCCACCTTGCCACTGACCGTATTGACAGCGTGTGTGCTGCTGTCTGCTTTTATTTTGCGTCAGCACAGGGTCAATATCGCGGCAGCCACATCCCAAACGGCAGCCACACTCCAAGCTAAAGCCCAACCTCAGCCTCAAACTCAACCTGCGGCAGTCAAAACCACGCCTAAAAGGGTTCAACAAATTGCTGATAATGCTAGTCACAGCTTTGTTGCAACCGCGCTTGTGGTTGTTGGGTTTGTGCTGTATCTGTCGGCGATTTTATCCGCTGACCCCTTTTGGAACAACGGTGGCAAAACCACCACTATCAAACTTGCCGTGGCTATGGCGGTATTTTTAATTGTGGGACAACTGATACATCAGCGTTTTGTTTGGCGCAGTATGCGTAAGGTGAGCCGCTTGATTTTACCGTTTGCGATGATAAGCTGGGTGCTAGTCTGTCTCACCCACGTTAAGGTCGAGACGGTTGTAGACCTAAACGATTATCACATCAAAGCATTTAGCGGGTTGGGGCGTTATTTGCTCGCCATGCTTGGCTGTTTAGCCATCGCAAAATTGCTAGGCGCGTGGCTGCTTAGTCGCTGGCACCGCGACCGACTGGATACAAGCGTTGACGCGCTCGTTTGGTTTTTGACACTGATTGCCATGCTAACTTGGATGCTGCAACAAGTGCCATTTAACTATTGGCAGCATGCCCAAGAGCTTCGAGCCATTATCACTATTTTACCGACCGTGTTGGCTGTGCTTGGTTTGATGAGTTTGTTGTTGTTGCCAAGATTGCAGGCGCTTGGTGGTCGTTTGCTTGGTTGGTTAGAGGTTGATACGCTACTGAAACACAGCGCTTATATTTTGGTACCGATGACCTTTATTTGGAGTTTATCTGCCAATTTCTCGTTAGACGGTCAGCTATTGGGCGTTTATCTGCCGCTGCTCAATCCACTGGATTTGACCTTAATCAGTATTTTACTGTACCAATCTTATGTGGCACTCAAAATTGATAACACCTATCGTACTATCGTTTTGGTGGTTTGCGGTCTAGGGGCATTTGTGACAGTCAGTAGTATGTTGGTGCGTGGGTTTGCCAGCGTTTGGGGCACGCCGACGTGGGAAAATGGTGCTTGGTCAGTCAGTATGGTACAGACGGGGCTGACTATCTTATGGACCGTCATTGCGATGGTATTGATGTTCTTGGCAAACAAAAAAGCCATTCGCTTGGTATGGTTTGCCGGTATCGCATTATTGACCATTGTGGTTGCCAAGTTGGTATTGATTGATATGTCGAATACCAGTGCGGTACTGCGTGTGGTGTCTTTTATCGGGGCAGGCTTATTGATGCTCGTCATTGGTTATCTTGCACCCTTACCGCCTAAGTCAAGTAAACCTAAGGCAGGTAAACTCAATTCAGGCAAACCCAATGCAGCCAAAAAAAGCTAAGTAGACCCCTGCTAAAGCTCGTGAGTAACGTGGGTTATTTTTCGTATTTACGGCAGGCGGGCTTAGCTAAATGCACAAAGACTTGCTGGCTAATTGTCTTTAAATTGTAACATCTGGCTAGAATTTATCCAAAATATCGGTTCTCTTGTTAGTGGTTTGTAGCACGGTATAGAAGTTTTGAATGGGTATTGTTAATATCTTTATAGGGCAAAGTGCAACAGCAATTAAAGTATAAATCTAATTACTATCAATAAGTTAGAAAAACACTTATCGCGTTTCTAACATAAAAAATTAATGTTGTTACTGTCTACTGATGCTAACCATGTAATGTTAGGCTTTCCAAATTTTTTAGATTAGTTATGACTGACGGCTTTATATCAATAACCCAAACACACGCTACGCTGTTTTTTTGGTTAAGTCTGATTGGTCTGGGTTTTTGTCAATGTCCATCGCAATCGGTTAGCTTGTAAAGTCATATCAATTATACAGTAGCTATTATATAGGGGCTATGAATTCTATAGTAACTATAAATTAACAATGAAGTAAAAATGAAAAAAAATAAGCACTGTCACGTGAGATTAGCCAAACACCGCGCCTGTATCTTGTCGGCAACTTTAGTTTCGCCGTTATTGTTAGTAGCTATCATTTACACGCAGGCAGATGCCCAAAACCCTACGCAAACGGCATCCGTCACTGTCGCCTCGCAAAAAACCACCACCACGGTAGCGCCTGCCATCGTTGACAATTCAGAGCAAGAGCATGACACTGACAGTCTCAGCTATGGCTTTGAGGCATTGCAAAATAGCTTTGCAATCGACATTGATTTACCGGGAGAAAATCAAGAGGACAACCCCAACAGCGCCCAACTGGTAAAATTTTCGTCGTTAACGCCCAGTTTGTTAGCTTTAATCATGCAGCAAAATGGGGCAACTATTAGCGATAAACAAAATTACCGCTTGATTGATGCCAAAGGTCATATTATGCCGATGGCGATTCGCCCTGTCAGTAAACAATCATCTGTCAATCAAGTATTGCAAATAGTTAGCGTGGAGACAGATAACCCCAATGCGGTGGAAAAATTACGCCATGCGTTGACCGTACAGCTTGATAACCCAGACAATCAACAATCGATTAACATTGACCTTAGCAATTTACCTTCAAACCAAGTCGCCGCTGTTACCAATAGCCCAGTCAGAACTTGGTGGTTAACCAATCCCAACTTTGCCAAAAATCAATCTACTTTATCAACCGCGCAAGCAGTCAATCTTTGGCTAAAATTTTTACCCGTGAATTCAGCCCAGCCCAGCAAGCGCCCACTACAACTGCAAATTTATGGCAGTGATGACTTGCAAAGCTGGCAGATGGTCAGCCAAACGGTGGTCAGCCCTTTTGACTCTAGCCAACGTGGTCAACCTAGCCAGGCTACTCAACATAGCCAAATGGTAGCGCCGCAAGCTGACGGTACCAATCAGCCGATAGCGACAGGCAATGCTATTGCCATCGAGCCGCAGCAAACCAATTATCGGTATTGGCAAGTGGTGGCAAATCAGCCTATCAATCTTGAGGCAGCAAGCTTAAATCGCATGGTGAGTGAGGCAAGTTTCTTCTTGACCCGCGCCAATTTTTCAAAAACCAAAGATGACGCCAACCAATGGCGGCTTAGCCTTGCTCAACCCATGTTGACCACAGGGGTGAGTTTTTTTGTCCCCGAAAATCAGCTGTGGCAAGTGAGCATCAACGTACCTGAGCAAGAAGCCAATCAATTGGCTAAAATCAACAAAACCGTCAATGTAAGTAATGATAAAACTTTAGCCAATTCACAAATTGATAAAAACCATACCACGGTCAGTTGGCAACCCACGTTGACCAAGTCGCTGCAATTGGGCGGTCAAATGCAGCAAGATGATTTACCAGTTGATCTGTTAACGCCCATGTATGAGATGTACTTTTTAGCACAAGGCACAGCGCCTTACCGACTGGTGATTAACGAGCCAGGTGTATTACAACAACCCAATATCACTCTCTCCAACCAACAACTAACCAGCCTCGGCAATACCGTTGAAGGACAAATGCAAAATATCGAGGCATTGAACAATCCCAACGCGTCATTTGAACGCTACAAAAAATGGGCACTGTGGGGTGTGCTCGCCGCGATTGTAGCGGCTTTGGCGTTGATTGCCCTGCGTTTATATCAACAAACTACTACCCAAGCCCCCAAAGAATAAGCGATAATACAATCAAACATACTTCATCGAAAATACCCCATCAAAAATAAGGGATTATTTGCATGCCTGCTGCTAGCCAAACCATTAGTGACACCTCGACCACCGCGCCGCACATTAGCTCACTACTACGTATTGAAATCGCCAAACAAGTCGCACTTGCGCTGCAAGAAGACATCGCCACTGGTGATATTAATGCCCAGTTAATACCTGACACACAGCGCGATACGGCAACGATTATTTGTCGTGAACCGATGGTAGTCGCGGGCAAGGCATGGGTGGATGAAGTATTTCGCCAGCTTGACCCCAATATGCAGCTTGATTGGGCAGTCAAAGATGGTGACGCTGTGGCAGCCAATCAAGTTTTGGTGACGCTCATCGGTAACACCCGGGCGCTACTGACGGGTGAGCGTACCGCGCTCAATTTTTTACAGACTTTATCATCTACTGCCACTGTGGTTGCCAACCATGTGGCGGTCATCGCAGAACTACCGACCAAATTGTTAGACACCCGTAAAACCCTCCCAATGCTACGCCATGCGCAAAAATACGCCATGCTGTGTGGCGGCGGCAATAATCACCGTATCGGGCTATACGATGCCTTTTTAATAAAAGAAAACCACATCATGGCGTGTGGCGGTATCGCCCAAGCAGTCAGTCAGGCGCGTCAGATTGCCAATAAGCCAGTGGAAGTTGAAGTGGAAAATTTTGATGAGTTGCATCAAGCCATCGCTGCCAATGCTGATATCGTGATGCTCGATAATTTTACCATTGAAGATACCCAAAAAGCGGTCGAGCTGGTTGCTAGTCTTGGCAAGCCTTGCCAGCTTGAAGCTTCAGGTGATATTAGCCTTACCAATCTACGCCAAGTGGCAGAAACAGGGGTGGATTTTATCTCAATGGGTGCGTTGACGAAGCATATCAAAGCCATTGATTTATCGATGCGTTTTCAACAATAAATCGGTTAAAAATACATCGATTAAAAATAGTCGGCTTTTTTAATGCCATTCTCGATAGGTCATAGCATGATGCAAACCATTTTAATGATTGGACTGGGCAAAATTGGTTTACCAGTTGCTAAGCAATTAGCGCTGCAGGGGCATTGCGTGATTGGTGTCAGCCGCTCCACGCCGACAGATTTGGTTTTCTGTAACCCCATGACAGCCAAGCTGCCGCCTGACAGTGACAATCTATATCAGCAAAATCTACATTTTGTTGCCAGTGATGCGCGTACGTTAGCCATTGCGCAGCTAAGTCAATGGTCAAGCCAAATTAGCCAAATCTGCATTATTGTCAGTCCAGATACCTTGTCGCTACAAGGTTACCGTGACAGTTATTATGCGATTGCCGAGCATGTGGTGCGATTGGGTGACCATCTGCCAAACCTTAAGCGTGTGGTATTTATTTCTTCGACAGGCGTTTACGGACAAAACGCGGGCGAAATCATTGATATCAATACGCCTGTGTTCGCGCCAGCGAGTGCAACGTCTCAAGTGATTTTGCAGACTGAGCAGTTGTTGCAGCAGCACTTTGAAGATAAGAGCGTTATCATTCGTCCAAGTGGGATTTATGGGCAGTCACGGCTGCGTCTACTGACCATGGCAAAACAGTTAGCAGCGCAGTCGCCAAATATGGCGAGCGATTATCCGAGCAATACATGGACTAATCGTATTATGGATACAGATTTGGTGAGTATCATTGTCACTGTCATCAATGCCGGTCAAACCGTGCCAGTTTACTTGGCGACAGATAACGCGCCAGTCCCGCTCTATACTGTGCTAAACTATTTGGCGACTGCACAGGGCTTGAGCTTATCGCTGCCCTATATGGAGCCAACAACGGGCAAACGCATTATCACTAACTTGCCAGCTACTTGGTTCAACTACCCAGATTGGCAGTCAGGCTATCAGTATATTTTGTCGACTTTAGGCGATTAGTGATGGGTGGTGGGTTTCAACAAAAATTTTTCATCATTCACCTATCAGTGATTTTATAGCCGTGTATGCCATGACGTATTCCAACACCGAGCGCCAAGCCGCAAAAAACCAAGTTGTTAAAGACAAACACCAGCTACGCCATCCCAATGTGATGACTGAGGCAGAAAGATTGGCTTTGCCCGATCCTTGTCGCCCGATTGATAAGCGCGTCATACCCGCGCGTCACACCCTTGACGTCTATATGCAAAAACCGCTTTCATTGCCAGTGGCGGATACCAACAACATCACCGCTAGTGTAAAAGACGTTGCCAAGCCCTACACAATGAGGGATAACACAACAAAAATGGCGCAAAAAAATCCGCAAAGTCATCAACCTGACATGCTAGAGCAGTTACTATCTGAGCAAAGCATTGAGATGCGGCACTTTATCCAGCAGCAGCAACAGCAGGCCAATAGCAGCCAAAGCAAACACCCGTCATTGCATTTACCGTTATCTTTGTTGCCACAGCTCGTCAATGATAGTAGTATTTCACTGATGAAAGAGGTGATGGGTCAATACCCGCATTTAGCGATTATGAATACGCTTACAACATCCTTCTCACAGCAGACAGTGCAAAATTCCTGCGCACATCAAGCTAACGATGCCCCCAGTACACAGTCTGACGCAACCTATAACCAAGCGCTACTCAATATCGAAACCAAACTGTATCTGATGGGACAAATGTACCATCTTGCGCTTTGTGTGTTTTTGCTATGCCAATGCAAATCACGCAAATCACTCAACCCACAAATCACCTTGCAAGACTTGGCTGATGCTATCAATCAATACATCGAGACGCATCGCACGCAATTGCATTTTTTGACCCGGCATGACGATTTATATATCGAACCGAAGCATGTTGAGCTCGCCGCCATTGCCATGGATTGGCAAGTGGGTAAGCAAACAGCCATCAGCAAACGTACTATTACCATTAGCTCGCAAAACCCAATCACAGGCGGCTAATAGTATTTTTTAACTTGTTCTTTTTTGGAGTCGCGTATGTCCCAATCATCTCAAGCCCAAGCATCCCAAACCCAATCAGCTCAAACCCAAGCCGCTCACGCACCGCAGTTTATTCCTCAGCATTTTATTGAGGTGGCACTCAAAAATAACGTATTAAAATTTGGCGAATTTACCCTAAAATCAGGTCGTATAAGCCCGTATTTTTTTAATGCAGGTTTGTTATCAACAGGTGAGCTGTTGTCGGTGTTGGCAAATGGGTATGCGGATGCCCTTGCCAAGCAGCTACAATCTACCGATAGTAGCGATTTGGTGATTTTTGGGGCAGCATATAAAGGTATTCCGTTTGTGGCGGCGACCGCGCAAGCACTATGGAACAATCACCAAATCAATGCCGATTGGGGCTACAACCGCAAAGAAGCCAAAGACCACGGGGAAGGCGGTATGCTGGTTGGCGCCGATCTCAAAGGCAAATCGGTTTGGGTGATTGATGATGTGATGACCGCGGGTACGGCGATGCGCGAAGTCGTAGCACTCCTAGAAAAATCAGAGGCCAAAGTCGCGGGGATTATCGTTGCGCTAGATCGTAAAGAAAAAGGTCAAAGCGAACAATCTGCCATTCAAGAATTGGCGCAAAGCCTCAATGTACCGGTACTTGCCTTGGTCACGATGGATGACATTACCGAGTATGTCGCCAAAAATGGCACGCAGGAGGAACTTGCCAAAATGCAAGCCTACCGCGAGCAATACGGCGTTCAATAAGCGGTTGCCATCATCCTGAGTGATAATTGTTTAACAAGATAGTTTTTTACATCATGTTATATAAACATCATCACCCAACCCCGTTAACCATAGATTATTTTTAAATTAACCATTGAAGAGGACGGCTATGTTGACAAAAGCCTTGCCCACCACACTAACAACGGCACACCTTTTGCGTGTCGGCACTGCACTTACCTTATCGGCAATATTATTTGCGCTTGCAGGTTGTAGTAGTATTAATGAACTGATGGCAGAGGGTAGCAAACCGCCTGCAATTGTCAATGTGGCAACTGACCAGCAGCCGTTTTATGATGCGTTAAATAGTCTTATCTTGCCGCCAAAATCGCCGCAAGCTGCGCCACAAGGCATTGCCGATGGTCCTTATAATGGCGTGATGCCAGAAGGGGAGCAATTTACCACCTTTGTGAAAAATGGTTATTTTGATGAATTTTTGGTGGTCTACTACCCAAACTTTGTGACCCAGCTTCGCACCGATTTGGTTAACGGTTTATATCATGGTTGGGTGACGTATCGATTGTCCGATAGCCGTATCAAACAAAAAGTGTTGTTCCGTCAGGGTGGGGTACAAGAAGCGATTGTTTACAACCAAGCGGGAAATCCTGAATACCATTTTTGGTTTACCAATGAACAACCGACCAGCGGTATGCGCTACGATAACAATGGCAATGCGGTCGAATCGATGTTTTAATAGCAAAATGAACAATTGATAAAATTGAACAAGCATACTAACAAGGATACTAAATGAAACCATTGAATTTTCTGATCGTCATGGACGATATCCACACCATCAACTACAAAAAAGATACCACGCTTGCGATGCTGTGGGCGATTGCAGATCGTGGTCACACGGCGCATTATTGCCAAATTCACGATTTGTGGCTCGATAATGGCGCATTGCAAATTGATAGCCAGTCGCTCACAACGTTTAAAGACCCTGCGCATTTTTATGAGCTGGGTGAAAAAACCACGCAGCCTGCTACGGCGTTTGACGTCATCTTGATGCGTAAAGACCCGCCGTTTGACATGCAGTTTTTGTATAGCCTGTACTTGCTAGAATACGCTCAGCGAGCAGGTGTATTGGTGGTCAACAACCCAGAAAGCGTACGTGACTGTAACGAAAAACTGTTTGCGACGCAATTTCCTGAGCTGATGACACCGACGATTGTGACCAACAAACAAACCCATATCCGTGATTTTATCAAAACCCACCAAGATGTCATCGTCAAACCACTTGATGGTATGGGGGGAATGGGTATTTTTCGTCTGACCGCCGATAGCCCTAATATCGGCTCAACCCTTGAGATGCTAACCCAGCTTGAAAGCTTGCCTGTGATGGCGCAAAAATACTTGCCCGAAATCAAGGACGGCGATAAACGCATTTTAATTGTCGGTGGTAAGCCCGTGGATTATTGCTTGGCGCGTATCCCAAGCCAAGGCGAAACGCGCGGTAATCTAGCCGCAGGTGGTCGTGGGGTCGCCATGCCACTGTCAGCGCAAGAGCGCCAAGTTGCTGAGCAAGTGGCGCCTGTGCTACTACAAAAAGGCTTGTACTTTGTCGGACTTGATGTGATTGGTG
The DNA here is from genome assembly GCF_032097965.1 of Moraxella sp. CTOTU49803. Lineage (NCBI taxonomy): Bacteria > Pseudomonadati > Pseudomonadota > Gammaproteobacteria > Moraxellales > Moraxellaceae > Moraxella > Moraxella sp. CTOTU49803. The sequence continues at coordinate 142,299 of NZ_DAMCJP010000002.1, forward strand.
GTAAAGTGACAGAGATTAACGTGACTAGCCCCACCTGTGTGCGTGAGATTGACGACCAATGCGGCACGCATATCGCAGAGGATTTTATTGCGTTTATTGAATCGCATATTGAAACCCATATTGAAACGCAAATTCACTAGCTGTCATTGCCAAAGCAAAATAACAAACCCAGTCAATGACTGGGTTTTTTATATCATCGCTTGGCAGGGTATTAAGCTTTAAACGCCAAATAACCCACCGCAGCACTGTAGCCATCTTTGAAGTTTTGGTTAATGAGCGGGCGAACTGCTGTCTCAACGGCGGGGACAAATGTCATATCACCTGGGTGTTGGAAGTTTGACATGATATAAGTATAGCCATTGACTTCATCAACCGCGTGTAGACCCGTAGACTCAGCCCCTGCTGGTGTTGACAAGATACGCGCTAATTTTTTGGTATCAACATTGTATGCCCAAAGATAGTTGTTAACGTGGTAACCAGAGTCTTCACCGATAAATAAGGTACGCATTTTTTCAGAGAATTTTAGGTTGTCGGGGCAAGAGATTTTGTCAATGTTAGATGTATTACCGAGCGCATCTTTGGTAATATCTTCCCCTGCTAAGCCTTCAGGTACATACATACGGGTAGAGACCCACTCAGAGTTAATCGCTTTACCATTGTTATCAACCTGACCGCCTTTAAGCTCATGGGCATACACCGCGCCTGATTTTAGCTGAGCCACTTTGACATCGTACTCGTCTGTGGTCATGGATTTTTCAATGCGCGACATGGCAGAGTAGGCAATTTTATCCTTGATATTGACCGTGGTGCCTTCCATTTTGGTAAACGCCATTGACGCACCTTGCAGCGCTGCGTAGCGGTGGGTTTCTAAAAATGCAGCCGCTTGGGTGAGTTTGTCTGCCGGTAATTTGCTATTTGGCGCAAGTTTTACCCAGTTACTTGCCCCGTCATAGCCGATTTTTTTGTAAGAGGTATCATTGGGGTCAGTGTATTTGACATCCATGATATCGGTTGGTACTACCGTATTGGCTAAGGCTTCGATTTCAGCGCTGGTCGCATGTCCCAAATGAATCCATTTGATGCTAAAATCGCTGGCAGCCGCAGGGCTGCCTTTGGCTGACGTTTGGCTGATTTTGGCAACATAGAGGTTACCTGCAGACAGGTCAGCTGCTTTATCGGCAACAAACATGAATAAACCACTGTTAGTGAAGTCATCACCCATCAACGCAGTACGTTGGTCAGGCATGACTTGAATCAGTTCGTGAGAGGTACGACCTAGATTGAAATGTTTTTTCGCGATACCAGACCCATCCGCATTGACTACGATTTCTGGTATATGACCATAGTGGTATGGGTTTGCTTTGGTTTCATCACCGTATAAGTTTTTACTAAATGCTTTAAATTGGGCGCTGCTTTTAGCCATGAAAGCGTCTGGTTCATACTCTTCTGATGACAAATGCGTATTCCATGGTGAGAGAGATGCACCACAAGTAATCCATAACCCATACACTTTTGACATATCCACGTTGTGGTATTTGACGACTTTGAGTTCGCCTGTTTGTGGGTTTTGGTCAAGCGTCACTACCGCAATGGGTGAAGGTAGTGTACCGTAAGTATTGCTGCCTGCTTGGTCTTTACTTGTATATTCAAACTGCACTACCGCAAATACGGTATTACCTGTTACCCCTGCCACGCGCGCGCCTTTAACTGTCAATAATGAAGAACCATCGGGGCAATCAGAGAAAAACTGGCGCGTAGAGGCTAGCACTGAGCTATCCATGATAGGCTTGTTATAGATATCAAAATAGCCGCCTGCAATGATGTCATTACCCTTTAAGTCTTTTAATTTATCGCCTGTTTTAAAAAACGGTTGGTACTGCAGCTTATAGTCAGTCGTGGTATTGTCATCAAAGGTTGCTTTTAGCTTTGAATCCACATACACCGTTGCCATATTGGCGGGATTTGATAAATTTGGTGCAGCCATACCGACAAATTCAGTCGCTTTAATGGTTTTTTGTGTATTATTGAGTATGCCTGCTGTGCTATTAGTATCACTATCACTATCACAACCTGTTAATAAGGTGGCAACAGAGCCTGTGGCAAGTGGCAACGCAGGCACCCCTGCCAAAAAACGAATGACATTACGGCGGCTAATGGTTTGGTTTAATTGATTAACTTCAGTCATGAGTGAATTCCTTGCTGATAGCAGTTAGCAGTTGGCTACGAAATAAATTTTATTGAAATAATGCAGAAACAATTATGCTGAGTATGGTAAAGGGGATATGTGACAGTGGCTTGACTGATTCATGACAGAACGGTTACAACTAATCAGCCGCTTTGAATATAAAGCGATAGGATGGCTGCAAAATCTTGGTAGTACTTAGCAATTCAAGCGATTTACTTTATTATTGGGTGAAATAATGCTATGATTTTGCCATTTTTATGGTGATTGTTTTTCCCGATAGACGGTCAGTCATACGGGGTTTTTTAATCCCCACCTCACCTAGATTGGATTGGTCAAGGATAATAAGATGAGTGAGCCAACGATGCAAAAACCGCGCGTGCTGATGATGGCAGCAGGCACGGGTGGGCATGTGTTTCCCGCGATTGCGGTGGCTCAAGCGTTACAACAATCAGGTGCCCAAGTGCATTGGCTCGGCACCCTAGTCGGTATGGAAAATGAGTTACTACAACATTACGACTTTACCTACCATGCCATCAATATGCAGGGGTTACGCGGTAACGGTATCAAACGCTTATTTAAAGCCCCGTCAACCTTACTCAAAGCAACATTAGCGGCTATCAAAATTATCAAAACCAATAAAATCGACATCGTGGTAGGGTTTGGTGGTTATGTGACCGCACCCGGCGGATTGGCCGCAAAATTTTGTAAAATACCAATTTTAATTCATGAACAAAATGCCATCGCAGGCATGAGTAATAACTATCTATCTAAGCTTGCTAATCAAGTGTTAGAAGCCTTCCCAAATACCTTCACCGAACTACCTTCTAATAAAGTGATGACAGTGGGCAACCCCGTACGCGAGGCTATTGTACAAGTACCGCCACCAAAAGCCCGTATCAATGTCAATGATACCAGTCCTTTAAAGCTATTGGTCATTGGCGGTTCTCTGGGTGCTCAGGCATTAAATAATCATATCGCGCCCACGCTAAAAAAATTAGAAAGTATGCCAGACTCCAAGCCATGGCAAGTGCGGCATCAATGTGGTAAAAACAACCAAGAGGCTACCCAAGCGGTATATAGCGAAGCACAACTCCAATCAACCCAGTATGAGATTTTGCCATTTGTCAAAGATATGGCAGAAGCATACAGCTGGGCAGATGTGATTGTCTGCCGTGCTGGGGCGCTGACGGTCACAGAAGTTGCCACGGTTGGATTGCCTGCGGTGTTTGTGCCGCTGCCCCATGCAGTCGATGATCACCAAACGGCCAATGCCAAAACCCTATCAGAACATGGCGCCGCGTTTTTAATGCCGCAAAAAGAATTAACGGCAGAGAGTTTAAGTGCTATTTTAGCCAAGCTCGACCGTCATCAAATCTTAGCGATGGCAGAAAAAGCACGTGAATTTGCCAAACCCAATGCCACACAGCTGGCTGCCGATGCCATTTTATCCCAGTTAAAACCTTAATTATTTTTACAACTTATAAGTCATTTATCATTGAGCCTGTCTATGTCAAAATCAGCCAAAACTGCCACTGCCCAATCTACTGAAAAACCTGAAAAAACCAAAACTGTCACCAAAAAAATTACCAAGCGTGTGGTCGAAATTCCAGAGATGCGTCGTATTCGCCACGTGCATTTTGTCGGTATTGGTGGGGCAGGGATGTGCGGTATTGCCGAAGTCGTCCATAATCATGGCTATATGGTTAGCGGTTCAGACATCAAACAAAGCCCAGTGACCGACCGTTTGACCCAAATGGGCATTCAAGTGTTTATCGGGCATGATTCCAAAAACATCAGTGAAGCCGATGTGGTCGTGGTGTCATCAGCCATTGATCATACCAATCCAGAAATCCAAGCCGCCTTGTCAGGACGTATTCCTGTGGTACGCCGCGCCGATATGCTAGGTGAGCTGATGCGTTACCGTCATGGTATTGCAGTAGCGGGTGCGCATGGCAAGACCACCACCACTAGCCTGCTTACCATGATTTTAACCGAAGCGGGTTTGGATCCTACTTATGTGATTGGTGGTAAACTTAACGCCTCAGGCAAAAACGCGTCATTAGGTCAAAGCCGTTATTTGGTGGCGGAAGCGGATGAGTCAGATGCGTCGTTTTTATCGCTGCGTCCGATGGCAGCGATTGTCACCAATATCGACCAAGACCATATGGAAACCTATGGCGGCAGTTTTGATAAACTAAAAGCCGCGTATGTGCAGTTTTTACAGAATATGCCGTTTTATGGGTTGGCAGTATTGTGCGGTGATGACAAAGAGTTATACGGACTGATTGATAAAATCGCACGTCCTGTGTTGACTTATGGGTTGGAAAAACATAACGATGTGCAAGCCATTGATGTGGTGGCAGATGGCACCAAAACCCATTTTACCGTACTGCGTAAAGACCGTGAGCCACTGCCGATTACTTTGAACATTCCTGGCATTCATAATGTCTATAACGCCTTAGCGGCTATCACCATCTCCACCGATGAAGGTGTCAGTGATGAAGCCATTTGTCAAGCGGTCAAAAAATTTGCCGGCGTGGGCAGACGTTTTGAAAACAATGGTAACTACCCTGTGAAAGATGGCGCAGGCGATGTGCTATTGATTGACGACTATGGTCACCACCCAACTGAAGTGGCAATGACCATCAAAGCGGCTCGCCAAAGCTATCCCGATCGCCGCTTGGTGATGATTTTCCAGCCTCACCGTTTTACCCGTACCCGTGATTGCTTCGATGATTTTGTGGACGTATTGTCACAAGTCGATGTGTTGATGCTACTTGATGTGTATAGCGCAGGTGAAGCCGTGATTGAAGGCGCGGATAGTCGCAGCCTTGCCCGTACCATCCGTACTCGCGGACAAGTTGAGCCAATTATGCTGAACATCAATGACATGGATCAAATCCGTCAGGTGCTAGGTAGTATGTTAAAAGCCAATGATTTGCTGATTACCCAAGGGGCGGGTAACGTGGGTCAACTCTGTCTAGATTTGGCAAAAAATAATTTATTTCTAGCGGATAAGTAACCGTTTGATTGAACAACCGCTTGATTGAAAAGCACGCGGTAAACGGCTATGAAACTAAGATATTGAAAAGCTGTTGTAGCTTGCCCATGCTGCCAGCAGGCGATTATTTTATAAGTGAAAAAAAATTACTAAACCATACCCATACTATTGCTAAGTCATAGCCAAGCAATAGTTTAAAAATTTGTGTGAAATAATTATAGCAATAAATCCGGTTAACAAAAGATTAGGAATCAATATGTCAGAGCTTATCGATGTCAAACAATTTGGTAAAGTGGCGGTCGTCTGTGGGGGCTGGAGTGCCGAGCGTGAGGTGTCACTGACGAGTGGTCAAGCTGTGCTTGATGCGCTACTCGCTAAAGGCGTGGATGCCCATCACTTTGACCCCAAAGAAACAGATATCTCAAAACTGCGCGACTATGACCGCGTATTTAATGTGTTGCATGGCACTTTTGGCGAAGATGGCAGCCTGCAAGGGGTGCTAGACGGCTTTAATATTCCGTATACCGGTTGTGGTGTGTTAGCCTCTGCAATTGCCATGGATAAGTTTCGCAATCGCCTAGTTTGGCAAGCGTTAGATTTACCAAACGTACCTTACGTCGTGCTTGATGACAATACCGATTTTACCGCTATCGAACAGCAGCTAGGTTTGCCGCTGTTTGTCAAACCCGCCGCCGAAGGCAGTAGTGTCGGCGTCTTTAAAATTAAAGAAGCGGGCGAGCTTGCCAAGACCTACCCACAGCTCAAACAATACCACGGCGCTATTTTGGCAGAAAAAGCCATCACAGGCGGTGAGTATGCTTGCTCAATCCTCGGTGACGAGGTGTTGCCCAGTATTCGCATCATCCCAACCACTGAGTTTTATGACTACGAAGCCAAATACAATCGTGATGATACCGTCTACCAATGCCCATCAGATTTGAGCGAGGCGCAAGAACAAACCATGCAACAAATTGCAAGAAAAGCATTTGCCGCAATTGGGGGCAAAGGTTGGTCACGCGTGGATTTTTTACGAGATGACGAAGGCACGCTATATCTGCTTGAACTCAATACGGTGCCCGGCATGACCAGTCATAGTCTGGTGCCGATGGCAGCAAAAGCGCGTGGCATGGATTTTGCGACGCTATGCGTACGTATCTTAGAACAAACGTTGAGCGAATAAGTCGTTTTCGTTTATATTTGTTTACAAAAAAAGTACTTGAATTGTCTAGAAGCGTATTATCTATTTACCATTCATTTCATTGAATTTGCTATGATATGCTTCTAAGCATAAATCCTTGTAATATTTTTAGTTATTGTGATTTTTGTTGTTGAGATTTTAGTAATTAATAATTTTAGACCGAGTTATGATTGGTCAATATGGCAAATTCATTTGTGGCAACTGCTTCTCTAGATACTACGCTCCCTAATCGCTTTCATCAGCTGCTGCCAAAGTTGTTAATGCTTGGCGTTGTGTTATTGTTGCTGATATTAGCGGCTTTGGCGATTAATGTGTTCAATAAATTACCCAATGCAGCCATCAGTTTGCAGCATAAAGGGTTAAATACCCAGCAAACCCTGCAGCTTCAGCAATTATTGGGCGAAAAAGCAGACACAAATTTACTCAAGGCTGATTTGCAAAGCTATGTGGCAAAACTTGAGACAGTAGATTGGGTAGGGCAAGCCGATGTGCGCCGCGATTGGCAACAAGGTATTGTGGTCAATGTAGTACCGCGCCAAGCCGTTGCCAAGTTTGGTAGTGAGCGTTTAGTCGATGCCAATGGCATGGTATTTAAACCTGCCGATAGCAATGACCTAAATAATACCAGCCTAATGCAGCTACAAGGCGATAGCCAAAATGCCATTGTGATGATGCAGCAAATCAAGCAAGTCAGTGATTGGTTTATGCCACTGGGTATAAAAATTGAAGAAGTCATTGTAACGCCCAGAATGGCATGGCTATTTCGTTTTGATAACGGACTTCGGGTACTGGTTGATAATGACAATACCTCAGAAAAACTGTATCGACTGAGCATCATGTTACAAAATCAGCTTAAACCACAGCTTAAAACGCTGCAAACGGTGGATTTACGCTATAAAAATGGCATGGCAATTACCAAACGACCTATGATACAGCAAGCCAGTGATACAACTGTCGTTAATGCCAAATCGGCTGATACTAAACCGGTGACCGATGCCAACTCAACAACCGATTCAAAAACTGAAGCCTTAAAAACGCCAGCCTACCCCAGCCATTAGGTGAAATATAATTTTGTAGTGTTCTATGAAAAAGCCAGATCTGATCGTCGTCGTCCACCTAAGTGCTACTGCTATTCATACTGTGATTGGGCAAATCCACAGTGCGCAAGATATTCGTATTATCGGTTTATCTACTGTCAAAAATCATGATTTCTCGCAAGGTACCATTCGCCACCGCGAACGCCTAAAATCTGCCATCAAACAATCTATTCAAAACGCTGAAGACATGGCAAATTGCCGTGTCAACAGTGTTTGGCTGAGCTTTTCTACCCCAGATTTGCAAAGCGTCAATAGTGTGGGCGAAGTCAAAATCAAACACGATATCGTACAAGCCAAAGACGTGGTTGCCGCGCTAACCCAAGCCAAAAATAAACATCTTACAGATGATTTGTATTTGATGCATTATGCCCAGCAAGGTATTGCTTTAGATGGCAATGCTGAGATGATTGATGATGCGATTGGCATGCAAGCAAGTGACTTGATGGTGCTCTATCATCTGATGATGATGCCCGTCAAAGGTCGCCAAAATTTACAGCAACTGCTGCAAGAATGTGATGTCAGTATCGACCAAATGCTATTTGATGCGGTATCTACCGCCGAATACGGCCTATTGCCTGAAGAAAAATACCATGGCGTATGTCTGATTGATATTGGGGCATCTACCACCAGTGTCTGCGTTTACCGTGAGGATAAGCTGATTTATACCCATTGTTTTGCCGAAGGCGGACATCACGCGACACTGGATATCTCTATGCTGCTAGACGTCACCATTGCTGAAGCAGAGAATATGAAAAAATCCCAAGCCAATGTTGATCGTCATGGGATTGACTCAAGCCAATTTTTTACCATCAAGCGCTCACAGCATGACGATGAAAAAACCATTAATATGCTTGAGCTACTTGAAGTCACTGAAGCTCGCTATATCAGTATTTTAGGCAATATTAAAAGAGAGCTGGATAAAGAGGGGCTAAGTGATTTTTTACAGCAAGGGTATGTGATCACGGGCGGTGGTGCTGAAATGCGCGGATTATTGCCATTGGCCAAAAAAATCTTTGCCAATAAAGTAAACAAGGTCAATCAACACGCAGCGATTTCTGCCTACACCCAATATGGTGATGATGACAAGCTTCGCACCATTGCGACGATGATTGGTGAGCGTAAATACCAAACCGCGTTTGGCACACTGTTATATAGTCAAAGTGAGGCATTTCATCATAGCGAGAAAAGCTCACCCGACTCTTTGCAGGTTCAGCCCATGCGAGAAAAACTCAAAATTGTGAATAAATTTTTTGGTAAATTTTTCTAAAAAAGAGATGTTTAGTATTTTAAGAGTGCTCATGTTATGATTGACTCTAAAATCCACTAATTGTGTAATGATTTATTTGATATTTAATTTAATATGTTTGCTATTTATGCTGCTCAAGCCTACTTGACAGTATACGGAGATTCTCAATTATGGAAGCGAAGTTTAGTATTGTACAAGATCACACTGATACATTTGCCGATTCAGCCCGTTTAACCGTCATCGGTGTCGGCGGTGGCGGTGGGAATGCCGTTGAAACCATGGTACAAAATGGTGTAAAAGGCATTACCTTTGTCTGTGCCAACACTGATAGACAAGCGCTTGACCGCCTGTCAGCGCCTAATAAAATCCAGCTCGGTATCAAAAATAACAACCGCGGCTTGGGGGCAGGTGCCAATCCAGAAGTGGGTCGTGAAGCAGCTGAGAGCGATGAAGAACAAATTCGCCAATTGCTAGAAAATTCTGACATGGTATTTATTACCGCAGGTATGGGCGGTGGTACAGGTACAGGCGCTGCGCCAGTCATCGCCAGACTAGCCAAAGAGCTGGGCGTGTTGACCGTTGCGGTGGTGACCATGCCATTTACCTTTGAAGGTGGCAGACGCAATAAAGTGGCTAGAGAAGGTATTGAGCAGCTTTCTAACTTTGTCGACTCCATCATCACTATCCCTAACGATAAATTGATGACAGTGTATGGCAAAATCTCTATGAAAGATGCCTTCAAAAAAGCCGATGAAGTCTTACTTCAAGCGGTGCAAGGTATCTCTAATATGATTTCAAAAGATGGTTTTATTAACATCGACTTTAACGATATTCGCACGGCAATGACTTCCCGAGGCCATGCGATGATGGGTATCGGTAAAGGCAGTGGTGAAGACCGCGCTGAGATCGCTGCCGAAAAAGCCATCAAAAGCCCATTACTTGACAACTTATTACTTAAAAATGCCAAAGGTCTCTTGGTCAACGTGGTGGCTAGCTCAGACTTCAATTTTGAAGAGCAAGAGCGCATCACCCAAAAAGTGCATAGCTTGGTGGATATTGATGAAGCCAACATCTTCTATGGCGTGGTATTTGATGAAGACATGGGCGATGAAATCCAAGTGACCGTGGTGGCAACAGGTCTTACACTAGATAATACCCCAAAGCATACAACTAGAGATTTTGTCTCAGATGCCTCTAGCACCCACAAAGTAGAAGCAGGCACGCATGAACCTGCGTATGCGGCACGCCGTGATATACCACAACCCATCCCTGCACCTCAGCCACCTGTACAGCAAGCTATTGAGCCTGCGCCAGCGCAACCGCAATCATCGCAGCCACAACGCACAGGCAACAGTATTCAAGATTATCTACGTCGTCAGCAAAATCGCTAAAATACCGTATGACTTTTAACAGCCTCACACCTTAATCGTTGTGGGGTTTTTTTATCACTGGAGTCAATCATAAAGGTCGATAAAATCAATCAAGCATCACTATGATGTGGAAAGGGACAATGGTAGAATAGCCAAATGTAACAAATTATATCAACCTAGCTTTGGCTAAGGATGAATGCAATCTACTAGGGGGCATTATGCAGCAGCGTACTATTCAACAACCCATCAATCTTGAAGGCATCGGCTTACATAGTGGTAACCCTGTACACCTGCGCTTTTCTCCTGCACCCATTGATTATGGGATTCAATTTTTACGTAGTGATATAGCAGATGCACAGCCCATTCCCGCTATCTATCATGCGGTAACCGATACCATGATGTCCTCAAATCTCACCAATGAGTTAGGTCAGCGCATTGGGACAGTCGAGCATTTGATGAGTGCCATCGCTGCGCTTCAAATTGATAATTTACAAATCGAAGTGTCCGCCCCTGAAATTCCAATCATGGATGGTAGTGCCATCGAATTTGTGAAGGTATTGCAACAAGCGGGTATTGCCGAGCAAACGTCTGCCAAACGCTATATTCAGGTGTTGCAACCAATTGAGGTTCGCGTGGAGGATAAAGTTGCAGGCTTTCGTCCCTACGATAGATTTGTATTAGATTTTCAAATTGACTTTAATCACCCTGCGTTTAATGGCTCACATCAAAAGTTTAAATTGGATTTTAATGAAGGCAATTTTATCGAGCATATTGCCAAAGCGCGCACATTCGGCTTTTTAAAAGATATTGAATACCTAAAAAGCAATAACTTAGGGCTGGGGGGTAGTATGCGAAACGCCATTGTTTTAGATGATAGTGGCGTACTTAATCCTGAAGGGTTACGCTTTGACGATGAATTTGTGCGCCATAAAGTACTAGATGCGATTGGTGACTTATACCTTGCCGGTCACCAAATTTTGGGTGAATTTTACGCTTACAAGTCAGGGCATGCACTCAATAATAAATTATTACAGGCTTTATTTAGTGATGAAAATAAATATAAAGTTGTAACAAAGCATAACAATGTTAACTAGATTTATTTAACTTTATTAATTTTATTGTGTATTTTTACTAATCAGAAAACTTTACCTATTGTTTGATTAGTAACATTTTTTCATCAAGAAGTTATCATTTTATTACACTAATTAAACCCAACCATTCAATTTTATCATTTGATTTCTGGATATCTTTTTTTAGCCACTAGTTACTATAAGCGCCGTAAAAATAAAAAAAAAGATATCTTCATCTAGCCTATTAATTGTAAATTTTTTTATAGTTTTTTACTTTCACTTGCACAATCCATTAATGCATTGATAAATCTTGCGATATCAGCAACATAATTTACATAAAATTACATTGTAACTTGGCTGCTTTAGTCTTCTATCAGTTTTTGTAACGCTGTTCTAAGCGGCTCGTTATCCGTGACAAGGTCACATAGCTGTGTTATATTTCGCTTCGTAGATTCGCTTAGCTCACAATTTTTTACACTGCTAACACTGTGGTTACAATGTAAATCTGACATTTGCAAGCCATGAATAGGTTTGACAATCACCACGCGAAAACGTAACTGATTGAATTGATGAAAATTGTTGTCGAACGCTTGCAGGGTTAACAGTAGGTGCTGCTGGTTGTAATTAAGGTGATTGGCAAGGGTATGACTGGTCGTACTCACCACAAGCCTAAACGACTCACAAGCAATCACTTGTAAACTTGCTAAGATTTCCTCAGTCAACACGTTTTGCCAAGCGCTGCGAACATCATCCGTCAATTGCTGTAATTGCTGCAGCTTTTTTTGAAACGGTAATTGATAGTTGGCAAGGCGCTCAGTGCGAGAAGCAAGATGGTTGGTTGGTTTTTTCATAGTCAATGAGCAGTGTGGTGGGTAGTTAAGCGACAAAAATTTTGATTTAGTCTTAGTATTGGGTCTTAGTGTTAGTGTAGGTGATTTTAAGACCAAGTTATAGTGAATTAAATCTTGCCAATGCGCTAAAGCAGCGTTCACATGACATTGGCACAGGGTTTAATAGCATAAGGTTTAACAAAGGATAAAAGATGAAGTTAGCTCTAATCGCATTGCCAGTTGTTGCTTTAACCACAATGAGTGTTGCACAAGCTCAAATTCTATCGATTACCAATGCCGGTAAAACCAGTCAAGTTATTGTCCGTGAAGATGATGGTGAAGATTATTATCTGCCTTCAGACGCCGTCAATGCCGCTATCAAAAATCTAAGCCAGCAAACCCAGCAAAAAGAAGACCGCCTCGCAAGTTTAGCACAAAAGCTATCGACTCAGCCAACCACCATTATCAACATGCCGGCAATGGGCAGCTATGCAGGTAATGGCATGTTGACCGTACGTCCGATTGCTTCATCTGCGCGTATGAGTTCAGGTTTTGGCTATCGTATCCACCCGGTCACTGGTAAATCAAAGTTTCATAAAGGGATGGACTTTGCTGCTCCCATTGGCACCCCTATTTATGCCACCGGTAATGGTGTGGTGACTTTCTCAGGTTGGGGTACAGGGTATGGTCGTTATGTTGAAGTGGATCATGGCAACGGTACTGTCACGCGTTACACACATACCTCTGCAAACTATGTTAACGTTGGCGATACGGTGTATGCAAACCAGCAAATCGCGGCAGTAGGCAACACGGGTCGTTCAACAGGCGCCCACTTACATTATGAAGTGCGCCAAAATGGTCAAGCCATCAATCCACAAACTTACTTAGCAATGGCGCCAGCGCGTTAATCGTGACACTATCTCGGTATAAAAAAACTGGCTTATATGCCAGTTTTTTATTTTTCGCTGTGCTATGGTTTAAAACGGTTTAAAACCATCATAATTTAGATGTTTATCCAGTGTGCCTTGTTATGAAAGTCCGCTGGGTGTGCATGCTGTATGGCCCAATAACTCATTTCATCGACGGTTGGAGCTAAGCTATTTGCTAATCCACTGTCTGGCGGTCGCTGAATCACACGCGTTGGATTTAGCGCATAATTACCATTTGCACCCACTAACTTGTCCAAGGCTGATTTGGCAAATGTCATACCGACACGAAAAGTACCAGTACTAAACGCATATTGCTGCTGTACGGCTCGTACATGGGTAAGGAGCATTGGACTTGCAGAACACCAAAACACAAGCGCAAGCTCGGTATCTTGTGTAACGGCTTGGCTAAAAAAATTGATATCCTCACCATAAGTCAGCGCTTTGATAGGCAAGCGCCGAGGGGGTAATGCATTCGGTGTCCGATAACTGTCAAAATAATAAATATTAAATTCACCATTGGTCGCCAAATTGACCTCAAGATACGGGCTATCCGCTTGGCTATCTTTGGCAATAAAACACTCAAAACAATCTGCTTGCCATAAATAATCTTGGCGCATCACGCGTTCAAGTACCAATGGGCTAAATGTCGGAAAATTTGCCCATAGACCAGCTTGTAGAGCGGTTTGACTATCATCAATCTTGGGATGGGTAGCATCAAATAAGAGCGTTAAAAATTTACTATCAGCGACCACATGTACTGAGAGCCGGTAGTCCAGTGTTGCCGATACGGTGAGTGGTTCAGCCGCGCTCGTCAGTGCGAATGTCACACCCTGTAATGCGTCCATTGTAGCCTTAGCCAAAACGTGCCAAGTTTGATAACTTAGGATTGGCGTCCAGATTGCGACGCAATAACAATACCATACGACCGATACTGGTGACCAAAATCGCATCAGTGGCTTCAGCAATCGCATTTGCCACAGCGTCACGATCTGCTTTGCTACCGGCTGGAATTTTTACTTTAATCAGCTCATGATCGGTCAGTGCGCGCCCTATTTCTTCAATGACGGTTGGGGTAACGCCTTGACCGCCAATCATTACCACAGGGTTCAGCTGGTGACCGATGCCTTTTAAATGTTTGATATCCGCATTTGATAAGCTTGAATTTGCCATAACTGTCGATTGACCTATAAAAAAATTAGCTGGCATTATACCATATTAATCATTTTGCCTAATAAATTATGGGCAATACATAGGCAAAAACACATAGGCAAAAAAACTGCCATGACTTATCAATCTGCAAAAATCACTGAATTAAAAAAATCAATAGCCAATCCATGAGTTAACACAAGCTAACTGGGTGAAATATGCTAAAATAACAGCCTTAACCCTTGAGATTGTCAAAATTTGCCGATGGTCATTCTAAGATGGCTTTGGGTTTTTTAGCCAAATCCCAAGTGAAGAATTTTTAAACTATATATAAAGGGTAGTTTGTAGAGAATTATGGCAACGCGTATTACCAACAAAAAATTGTCCAAAAGTAGCCGTGCGTGGATGAAAGAGCACATTGACGACCACTATGTCAAACTTGCCCAGCGCGATGGCTATCGGGCAAGAGCGGCTTACAAATTGCTAGAAATCAACGAAAAACTGCAGCTGATTAAAAAAGGCATGACGGTGGTCGATTTGGGTTCTGCCCCAGGCAGCTGGTCGCAAGTTGCTGGCAAACTAGTCGGTGATAATGGCAAACTCATTGCCTCAGACATATTGCCGATGGATACGCTAGAGAATGTGACCTTTATCCAAGGTGATTTTCGTGAGCAAGAAGTCTTTGACAAAATTATGGCAGAAGTCGCCGATAAAAAAGTGGAAGTGGTGCTGTCTGATATGGCGCCTAATACCTCGGGGTTTTCTGCAGTCGATCAGCCACGCATGATTTATTTGTGTGAGCTTGCCATGGACTTTGCCGAGCAAGTGCTCCCGGAAGGTGGTACCTTAGTAATTAAGGTATTCCAAGGCGAAGGCTCTGACGCCTTACGAAAAAATATGCAGCAGCGTTTTAGTAAAGTGCGCAGTATCAAGCCGGCAGCGTCACGCGCACGCTCAAAAGAAATGTATTGGATTGCTACCAAATAAGGTAATTTGCTTTAGTCTATCCGTGAAGTTGACTGGATAAAAATTGGTAATATGTTTTTACTAGAAAATAACAGAGAATTCGCTTGATAATGTTAAGGTAAATCCATATATCATGCTATATTGAAAGATTAATGTAACGTCTATTTTTGGTGAAAAATCTACCTATCTTTGGTAAACATTTTGATTTAACCCCACTTTTTAATCAACCCCCTAACGCGAAGGATGAAAAACAACGTGAGCGACATGGTAAAAAATACCTTATTGTGGTTAGTTGTGATAGGGGTATTAGTGCTAGTCTTTAGCAATTTTGATACCCGCAATGAACCTGATAAGCTCAATTACTCCCAATTTGTCACTGCAGTGGCAACTGACCAGGTCAAAAGTGTCAAAATTGACGGTGAGCAAATTTCTGGCGAAAAGAAAAACGGCTCAACCTTTGAGACAGTGCGTCCTGCAGTCACTGACACTGAGCTAATGCCAAAGCTTATCAAGCATAATGTTGAAGTTCAAGGTGCCACCCCTGAACGTCAAGGCGTGATGATGCAATTACTGATTGCAAGCTTCCCTGTGCTATTAATTATTGGCTTGTTCTTGTTCATCATGCGTAACATGAGTGGTGGTGGTGCAGGTGGTGGTCGCGGTATGGGTCCGATGAGTTTTGGTAAATCTAAAGCCAAAATGTTATCAGAAGACCAAATCAAAGTGACATTTGCAGATGTGGCAGGGTGTGATGAAGCCAAGCAAGAAGTAACAGAAATTGTCGACTTTTTACGTGACCCAGAAAAATTTACCAAACTTGGCGCGACTATTCCACGTGGTGTGTTGATGGTAGGTCCACCCGGTACTGGTAAAACCTTGCTTGCCAAAGCGATTGCAGGTGAAGCGAAAGTACCATTCTTCTCAATTTCAGGTTCTGACTTTGTTGAGATGTTTGTGGGTGTCGGTGCAAGCCGTGTGCGTGATATGTTTGAACAAGCCAAGAAAAATGCCCCTTGTATCATCTTTATTGACGAGATTGATGCTGTCGGTCGTCATCGTGGTGCGGGTATGGGCGGTGGTCATGACGAACGTGAACAAACTTTGAACCAGTTATTGGTTGAGATGGATGGTTTTGAAGGCAATGACGGGGTAATCGTGATTGCTGCAACCAACCGAGTCGATGTACTCGATAAAGCATTGTTGCGCCCAGGTCGTTTCGATCGTCAAGTACAAGTTGGCTTGCCTGATATCAAAGGCCGTGAGCAAATTCTTCGTGTACACATGAAAAAATTGCCCTCAACAATTGGCGTCGATATTCGTTCATTGGCGCGTGGTACCCCAGGTTTTAGTGGTGCACAATTAGCGAATTTGGTGAACGAGGCGGCACTATTTGCTGCACGTAACAATAAAGCGTCAGTTGATATGAACGACTTTGAAGAAGCCAAAGACAAGCTGTATATGGGTCCAGAACGTAAATCGATGGTACTGCGTGAAGAAGAGCGTCGTGCAACGGCTTATCATGAAGCAGGGCATGCCTTAGTGGCTGAAATGCTACCGGGTACCGACCCTGTGCATAAGGTTACTATTATGCCGCGTGGCTGGGCGTTAGGTGTTACTTGGCAATTGCCAGAGCATGATCAGACCAGTGTTTATAAGTCAAAAATGCTAAATGACATTGCGATTTTGTTTGGTGGTCGTATCGCTGAAGAAGCCTTTATCAATCAGCAATCGACTGGCGCGTCAAATGACTTTGAACGTGCTACCAAAATGGCACGTGCGATGGTTACCAAATACGGTATGTCAGATGCCATGGGTGTGATGGTGTACGAAGAAGATGAAAATCAAGGTTACTTTGGTGCCTCATCTCGCACTATCTCAGAAGCGACCCAGCAGAAAGTGGACGATGAAGTTCGTCGTATCCTAGAAGCGCAGTATGATATCGCACGTGCATTAATTGAAGGTAATGCGGACAAAATGCATGCTATGGTTGATGCGTTAATGAAATGGGAAACTATCGACCGTGACCAATTGCAAGACATTATGGCGGGTATCCCACCACGCGAGCCTAAAGTTTATCAAGAGCCTGTTAGAGTAAATTTTGATAAACCAAGCAATCCACCCTCAAGTGGGTCGGGCTTAACCCCACCGCCGTTACCTGCAATGTAACTTATCCATAATATGAGTTACCCAAAAACCGCTACCAACTTGATAGCGGTTTTTTTGTTTTTCACTTAAAATAGTAGAAAATTTTAGCAATCATTGCGGACATCATGCAGTTACAGCCCATTCCCAACTTTGCCATTCATTATCATAATCAAACGCTCGATTTATCTTATCCCCATATCATGGGGATCTTAAATGTCACCCCAGACTCATTTTCTGATGGCGGTCGATATAATCATATCGACCAAGGCTTGCGTCACACCGAGCAGATGATCAAAGACGGGGCGACGATTATTGATGTGGGGGGGGAATCTACTCGCCCAAACGCCAGTCCTGTGAGTGAGGAAGAAGAAATTGACCGAGTCATTAAAGTGGTTGAAGCGATTAATCATAACTTTGGTGAGCAAGTGTGGGTTTCGGTTGATACCAGTAGCCCGACTGTGATGACACTCGCCAGTCAAGTCGGCGCAAAAATTTGGAATGATGTCCGAGCCTTGACGCGCCCCGATGCCATTGCTACCGCTGCCAAGCTCGATATCCCTGTCATGCTCATGCATATGCGCGGTGAGCCAACGACCATGAATCAGCTAAATGATTATCAAGATTTATATAACGATGTTATTACCGAGTTACAGCAGCGCATTGATGAGGTTATGGCGGGTGGGGTCAGACGTGATAATCTTATCATTGACCCAGGGTTTGGCTTTGCCAAAAACGCCCAGCAAAATCTGGCATGGCTGAATGAATTTTATCGGTTGCATACGTTTAACTTACCTGTCATGGTAGCATTATCCCGTAAACGCTTTGTTGGTGAAGTCCTCAAGTTAGTCAATCTACCCCATGACCCTACCGATAGAGATGTTGGTAGTATGGTTGCAGGGCTATTTGCTGTACAGCAAGGGGCGTGTATATTGCGTACCCATAACGTAGCAGCGACTAAAGCAGGGCTTGCGATGTGGCAAGCGACCCAACAAGCAAACGCTTCATAAAAATTTAAAAATTACATCAATTTAACGCGCAACGATAAGGATTTATCATGAGTGACAACCAGCCAGAACCTACATTAGAGCAGCGCAAAGTCATCTATCGTGCCAGACGCGGTCTAAAAGAACTCGATTATTATTTTGATCCGTATGTAAGAGCGCACTATCTACAAGCCGACTCACAAGAGCAGCAAATTTTTGCAGAATTGGTGAAAGAAGAAGATCCTGATTTGCTGGATTGGTTTTTACACAATCAGCCGACCAAGCCAGAATTTGCTGATTTGATAGCCAAGCTCAAATCATTAAAAGCTTCTTCTTAATTGACTTAGATGAACGAGCGCTACTTATCGCGTCATAACACGTCATTTATTGACATTGATGCCACGCTCAAACCCAGTGTGGATAAAAAACTGCTGTGGGGGGCTTGTTTATGGGTGGTTGTTGGCATTTTGGCCCTGGTGCCTTTGGCACTTATCTACAAACTTCTGCTAGGTATGGTCGCTATAGCCAGTCTTTGGTTCGGGCAAATATCGAGTTGTCACTTATTGGCTATTTCATCGTTACACGCCAAATCGCAAACTAACAATCAAACCTCACCCTATGACAATTTTGATTTTTTAACCTGGCAAATCCAGTGGGTACGTGGGGTTATCAAAGTACCTAGACAGAGTAAACAAGCGGTGTGGCAGGCAAATTTGCTGGGCATCGCTGATATGGGGTGCCTAGTGATTTTAACGTTTGGCTTGATAGAATCAGCGCCAACTAAAATCAGTGTAACCATTTGGCAAGACCAAGTGGATCGCGATACATGGCGGCAATTTAAGGTGCTAGCGAACACGCTGGAGCGATAACAAAAATGGTATATAAGTTATATTCAATATTGCTACAATTAAATCAACCAAGTGTTGAGGCGACTGCGCATTTTAGCTTGAACTTAAGTGCAGTTGGCAATGGGCGTGCATCAGTGCATTATTATTGGTGATATACGACAATCATTGAAAAAGATAAAAGGGAATGACCATGGGTCTATTAACAAGTCTAGTAACACAAGTGGCGCAAAATGCCATTCAAAGCAAAATGGGCCAAAGCAAAATGGGCGGTCAAAGCCAAGCAGATATGGGCGGCCTAGGGAATATTTTTGGTAATGTTTTAGGCGGCGGGATGCAGCAGCCACAAATGCAGTCAAATGGTTTTGGTTTGGATGATATCATCGGTATGGCGATGAACCAAAATCAAGGTATGTCCCAAGGTGGCGTGCTTGGACAAGTGCTAGGTAGCGTGCTAGGGGGTGGCATGGGCGGTGGTCTAGGTAGTGGTATGGGCAATAACGTGGGTATGAACCAATTTCCACAAAGTCAAAGTGGCTTTGGTGGTAAGGGTATGTTAATGGCGGCTTTGTTGCCAATCGCGTTAATGTTTATTCAGCGTAATGGGGGTCTATCAGGCGCTTTTAATAAAATCCAAAATATGGGATTTGGGCATCAAGCCAACTCTTGGATGAGTGCGCATCAATCAAACCAACCGCTGGATGCTAATGATATCAATCAGCTATTTGATAATGATGAGTTGGCGCAAGTTGCGTCACAAACTGGTGTCGACCAAAGTGAAGTCCGTCAAAGTATGGCGGAGCTTTTGCCACAGTTATTTGATAGTTTGACGCCAAATGGCGATACCCAAACTGAGAGCCAGGCCAACAAAGAAATCAGTGATATTTTATCGCAATTAGGCAATGCGAATCGCTAAATTAGTATGACTAAAAAAAGCTAGTGACAAACTGGCTTTTTTTATTGGGTTTTCCTGCGCTCTCTTGGGCAAATTTTGGTTTTGTCTATTTTATCTAAAGCGTAGGCGAGTGCGTAGTGCTTTTTTATGAGAAAGCTAAAACTGAAAATTCGTCAAATCGACTTGTTTACCCGTCCAAAGCGCAAAACTTAATGCCCCTTGATTGACCAGCATTCCCAAGCCATCCGAGGTTTTGGCATGTTTCGCTTTAAAAAAGTCCAAAAACGCGGATGGTTTGCCATACATCATGTCATAGGCAAAATCGACCGTCATATCCTTAGCGAACGGCAAGGTGTCACCGCTTAGACCTATCGACGTTGCATTAATAATCACCTCAATATCATTGGGTAAATCCGTCAAATTTGAAAAGGTGAGCTTATCGGTATCAAATAATCGGGTTAAATTCTCCGCTTTTTCTACTGTGCGATTGGCAATATGTAGCGATTTTACTTGGGCATCTAGCAACGGCAAAATCGCGCCACGAGTCGCCCCACCTGCCCCCAAAATAGCAACGTTTGCGTCTTTTAACCTGACGCCTTGCGATAATAAATCCGCCACCAAACCGCGACCATCGGTATTGTCGCCATACAGTTTGCCCGCTTTGATGGCAAGGGTATTGACTGCACCCGCCAAGCGCGCGTATTCAGATAGTTGACCCCGCTGCTGGCACAGCGCAAATGCCATCTCTTTAAAAGGTACGGTCACATTTGCCCCTGTGCCACCGCCGGCAAAAAATGCTTCGATGACAGCGGTAAAGCTGTCGACATCGTTGGGACAATATTGGCGTTGGTAAGACAAGGTGATGCCAGTTTGTTTGGCAAAGGCTTGGTGCAAATCAGGCGATTTGCTATGGGCAATCGGATTGCCGATTACCATGCAATGATAACGGACGTTTGAATCAGGAACTGATGACATGGGAAAACCTATAATACGATGAGTAAAATTACCAATTCCCCTCACTTTACAATAACTGTGGCTGCTATATCAATGCTGGGTTTTGATTGGATGGGTTTTAATTGGCTAGGTTATGATTGGGTGGGTGTAAAGCTTAGCATTTCATCAACGTGGCTAAAAATAACAACAAAAGCGTACTGTTAACTGCTGTCAATGCCTTGTTACAATGCGCTATTCACACCAACCCGTTATACAATATACGTTTACAAAACACAATGAAGCTAATTGCCCGCAAACCGCTTTTTTTATCGCGTCGAAACCGCTCAGCACATCCGATAGACGCTACCCAAAAAGGCGCTACCCAAAATAAACCCACTTGGCTAAACCATCTTGGCTGGGGATGGCTTATCTTAGCATTTACCTTAACTGGCTGTGATAAGGTCAAACAAATCACCTCACAACGCAGTGCCAGTGTGACCGCTAGCACTACCGCATCGACCACAGCCGCCAATCCGTCTATCAACCCTACCTCGCAGCCAACGCCTGTGGTTTATCCCATCAATGAGTGGCAGCAACAAACGCTGGCAAACAAAGTCAGTATCCACAATACCGAAGCCATGACGTTATTATTGGGTCAACCCATTACCATTGATAAGCAAAGCTTGGATTACCGAAGCAATGTGGCAACTAAATATAGTTTTGCCAAAATCGGTGAGCCGTATTTTGATTTGCTTGATTCACCTATGTATATCGAGTTACAGTGGTATTATGCCAGTGCCTATGACAATGCCAGCGTTAAAAACCTCAGTATCCAGCATGCCAAAACCGCGTTTCACCTGACCCAAAATTGGTTTGGGCAAGATGGCTCGGACGTTGTTGCCCACATGTTGCAAGGACAGCCGATTAAAAATACGAGCTACCATGGAATTTTGGTAGAATTAGCACGCTGTGACAATTATCATTGTGATTTGGTGGTCAGAAAACCGACTGTCACCGCCAAAACCGCTAAAAAAAGCGGTTGATTGATGCGGCTTTCACTGTCAGACAGTCAACTATCAATTTAATCAAGTAGCCAAATAACCATGTGGTATTCATTATCTGATGCTCAGTATGCCAAGCAAACGCCAATCACCGCTATCGATATTGACTCACGGGTCATAGCATATGGCGATGGGTTTTTTACCACCATGGCGGTGGTTGCAGGACAAATCAATTGGCTCAGTTACCACTTAGATAGAATCGACGAGAGTGCCCAGGCGTTAAAACTCGATTTAACCAACGCTGACCTAGACGCAGCCAATTTAGACTCCTTCAATTTATACGCCGCCAATTTAGAATCCCCCAATCACACTATCCGCGCATACTTTAATAGCCAGTTAGCCAATTTTGCTAAAACCCTCAATCACGGTATGCTCAAGCTGATAGTCTGCCGAAAAAACCAACCTATCAAAGGCTATGGATTTTGCAACTCTGAATTTGACGCTTTTATTAAGCTCATGCCCACCGATAAGCCATTAGCACAGCAAGCCAATCAAGTCATCATCCAACCTGCCGCTACCGCCATTTGTCTTACGCAGCAAATTGCTTGTTTACCCAAACCCTTGGTAGGACTTAAGCTACTAAACGCCCAAGATAAAGTGATGGCAAGTCACGAGCTGTGGCAGCATCAAACTCAAGATGCGCAAATGATTGATGGGCTGGTGCAAGATGTGATGGGGGATTGGGTAGAAGGTACCTTTTGCAATGTGTTTTATCAGCTTAATCATGAAAACGTGTGGTACACACCGCCTATCAACCGCTCAGGGGTAAAAGGGGTGATGCGGCAGGTGTTATTGGCTAAGTTTGCCGACTCCGATAGGGTGCATGAGGAGCGGTATTTAGCCAGCGAGGATTTAGCCAATATCACAAGCTTGTTCTTTTGCAATGCCGTACGGGGGATTTTGCCCATTCAAGCATTGATGCTACCCAATGGGCAGTCAACAGCGCTTGATTTGGCCCCAATCTATACGCAAAAATTAACTTAAATCGTGTTGCTGGTAACCAAAAAAAATTGCTATTTTTGTCATTAATTGTTAAATTCTCGCTAATTGAGTCAATATAAGCTTTCTCTATGAACGACCAATCTAATAATAATATGTCTAATAACTCAGAAGGTTCTGAGCATCATCCTACTCAGCACAGTGACGCACCTCACGCAGTGGATATTCCAGATTCTCAATTGCAGGACAATCATAGCAAAGATAAGGATATCAAGGATAAGGATGACGAAGACCCTCATAGCAAAAACGTCAATATTAACGATGCTTGTCTGATTAATCGTTCAACGCGAGAATTCAATGACAACATCACCGGTAGAAACAAAAAAAATAAATACCGTCTACTGGGGCTAGTGGGGTTTATTGTATTGGTGCTAGGCTGGTTGTTATTTGCTTGGTATAACACCTTATATGGCACTATCACCCAGCCTAAGCAGATGGTGACCATCAATAAAGGTCAAACCTACTATGCGCTGGTAGACGACTGGGATAAAAAGAAAAAGCTGTTCGTCGCGCCACTCGCCAAACTATATATCAAAATGACGGTGGATAAACCGCTCCATTCAGGGGTCTATCAACTGCCTGAAAATCCAAGTTTTGCCAATTATTTAGCCATGCTACAACAAGGTGAAAAAGTCGCTTTTATCAAAGTGCAAATCATTGAAGGCAAAACAGCCAAAGATTTATATCAACATTTGATGGACAATAAAGGGATTAAAAACGAAGTTATCCATGGTAGCAAAGTTGACGTCGATAAACTTGGGCTCAATATCCCTGCTGACTACCATCCGAATGGCAACCTTGAAGGTTGGTTTTCACCGGACACCTATTATTTTAATGAAGGCAGCAGCGATAAAAAAGTGCTAACGGATTTATTTACCCGTCAACACACAGCATTGATGGAAAACTGGAACAATCGCCAAGCCAATCTCCCGTACAAGACACCATATGAAGCGCTGATTATGGCATCGATTATTGAAAAAGAAACCAGTGTCGAAAGTGAGCGGGGTGAAGTGGCAGGCGTGTTCGTCAATCGTCTGAAGAATAATATGCGCCTACAAACCGACCCCACCGTGATTTATGGCATGGGCGATCGTTACGATGGCAATATTCGCAAATCTGACCTTGAAGAAAAAACCGCTTACAACACCTATCAGATTGACGGCTTACCACCGACACCGATTGCCTTGCCAAGTATTGCATCCATTAAAGCGGCACTCCACCCAAATCAAACCGATTCGCTATATTTTGTGGCAACGGGCAATGGCGGTCATAAATTTACCAGTAATTTAGAAGACCATAACCAAGCGGTGCAAGATTATCTGCGGGTGATGCGTGAAAAACGCGCCAGCCAAAACAGCCAATTAGGTCAGTAAAAAACGATACCCATGCAAACAGCTGCGAAAGCCCCCATTAGCCAAAAATTTATCTCATTTGAAGGTACCGAAGGGGTGGGTAAGTCCACCTTGATTGCCAATCTGGCAGCGTATTTGACCGCGCAAGGCATCGATTTTATCCAGACCCGTGAACCGGGCGGCAGTCCGTTTGCTGAGCAGTTACGCGCCATGTTACTTGACCCTGCAACGACTATGACAGAGGACAGTGAACTCTTATTGATGTTTGCGGCACGTGCCGATCATGTGGCGCAAGTGATTTTGCCAGCGCTCGCTCAGGGTCAATGGGTGCTGTGCGACCGCTTTACCGATTCCACCATTGCCTATCAAGGGTTTGGGCGCAAACAGGGCGATAGGGCAGAACTTAGCAAAATTGAATTACTGATTCAGCAGTTTGTGGCAAAAATGCCAGATATGACCATTTGGCTAGATTTACCGGTGACAGAAGGGATGAGCCGTGCCAAAAATCGCGGCAAACTAGACCGCTTTGAGCAAAATCAGCTAGCGTTTTTTGAGCGGGTGCATCAAGGGTTTGCTTATCAAGCAGCGCAGCAACCGCAGCGCGTCAAACGCATTGATGCGCAGGGTACAGCCGATGAAGTGTTGGCAAAAGTGCTAACGCAGCTGGGTATTTAATGTCGTTATTTAGTGCTATCAAGCTTTTAGAATTATTATAAAAAAAGGGGATGATAAACTTCCCCTTTTTTATTTAACCCATACTATGGCATAGATGGCGTTAGAATCACATCTGCCGCGACTGGCAAAGTTTGTGGAAAGTCTTTGTTGTAATGCAGTCCGCGCGATTCGTGGCGACGTAGCGCCGAGCGCACAATCAGCTCAGAGACTAGCAGCAAATTACGCAATTCAATCAGATTTTTACTGACCACAAAGTTGGCGTAGTAATCATTTACCTCTTGTTTTAACAACAAAATGCGGTTGAGTGCGCGATGTAGGCGTTTGTCTGAGCGCACAATACCAACGTAGTGCCACATGCTTTGGCGCAATTCATCCCAGTTTTGTAGTAGGATGACTTCTTCGTCAGGGTCGGTTACATGTTGGCTGTCCCAATCAGGAATAGCAGGAATGGGGGGGACGCGATTTTCTGCAAATGCGGCGGCAATATGGCGCGCTGCAGTCATCCCATACACAAAACATTCTAATAGCGAGTTGCTCGCCATGCGATTGGCGCCATGCAGACCCGTAAATGACGTTTCGCCCATGGCATATAAATTGAACACATCGGTTTGGGCGTTTTCATTGACCATCACCCCGCCACAGGTGTAGTGAGCGGCGGGTACTACGGGGATTTTATCTTGGGTCATGTCAATGCCCAGCTCTAGTAGCCGCTCATATAACATAGGGAAATGACCTTTAATAAACGCTGGGTCTCTATGAGTAATATCTAACCAAACATGACGTATTCCCAAACGCTTCATCTCAAAATCGATGGTGCGAGCCACGATATCACGCGGTGCCAGCTCACCCCGTTCATCGAAGCGAAGCATAAAGCGCTCACCTTCTGGGTGTTCTTTGGTTGCTGGCAGGCGTAGGTAGGCACCTTCACCGCGCATGGCTTCGGTGATTAAAAACGAACGCGCTTCTGGATGATAGAGACAAGTAGGATGGAACTGATTAAATTCCAAATTCGCAACGCGGCAACCTGCGCGCCATGCCATCGCGATACCATCCCCCGTGGCAATATCTGGGTTGGATGTATACAAATACGCTTTTGAAGCACCACCGCATGCCAAGGCGATAAAGGGTGCGGTAAAGGTAATGACTTGATTGGTGGCCAAATCAAGGGCGTACAGCCCCACAGCACGATTGGGCTCGCTAATCGGACTGTAGTTATGTTTGCTAAGCTTATTGGTAGTGATGACATCAATGGCAGCGACATACTCAAACAGTTTGACATTCGGACATTGTTTGACACGTTTGACTAACGTGGTAGAAATGGCCACCCCAGTGGCATCTGCCGCATGGATGATACGACGTTTGGTATGACCACCTTCACGGGTCAGGTGCAAGGTTTCGTTTTCATCCAAGGTAAACTTGACACCTTGTTTGAGCAAAAACTCCACAGCTTCTCGGCTATGCTCTACCGTAAAACGTACCGCATCTTCATGGCAAAGACCTGCCCCTGCAATCAAGGTATCATCGACATGCTCATCAACCGAGTCATCATCCGATAGTACCGCTGCCACGCCGCCTTGGGCATAAAAAGTGCTGGCTTCAGTGAGCTTGTCTTTTGCCAAAACCGCAATCGATAGATGGCTTGGTAAGGATAAAGCTAACGATAAACCTGCACCGCCACTGCCAACAATCACCACATCAAATGCGTGGCGATGGTTAGCCTGTGCTTGCGGCTTTGTAGTTTCTTCGATATAGGAGTTTGACACATTAACGCTTGCTGTCATAAGGCTGACGTCCTTCAAATTAATGAGTTAAAGAGCCAAAAAAATCTAAACCAGCGCTGAGCAAATTGGGTCAGCGTGCTACATTTAAAAGGCTGTGTTTAAAAGGCTATTTTAAAAGCTATGGTTAAAAGGCTAGGTTTAAAAAGCCATGGGAAAATAAGCTATCATATCAGCTTTTATAAATGATGGCGGATTTTTTCTATGGTTTGTTTTTTAAGTAGCTAGCCCATCTAAATCGCCAATGGTTAAGGCTAAACAGGGTGCGACGTATGCAAACGCGCTCGTCTTTGTTTTGCCGTCGCTACCAGACAACAGGGTCAAAATGCAAAGTCAGGCATTTTTAGATGAGTTAAATACAAAAAACTCGCCTAGCTGTTCATTCATTTTTTGCGATATGATGACAGTTTAAATTGTCATATTCATCATTGCCATTTATAATGGGCGCTTTTTTTATACGCATTTTTCATGCAAATTATTGATTATTCAGTAAATTTAGGTAACGCTTTATATGGGTAGTAGCATGATTGGCAGTTGGCTAGGTCATCTTGGAGCGCTCATTGCCGTTTTGGTAATCCTATGGTCGTGCCTAAAAACCGTGCAACTCAAAGCGCGAACGGATAACCTGCAAATCCTGCTACAACTGGTCAGTTTCTACGCGCGCTATTGGTTTGTTTGGTTGTTAGTGTGGGCAAACGTGCAACTGCTGTATGACAACCAAATCATTTACTGGCTGCTTACCGCGTTATCGCTGTTGTATATCTATATGAGCTGGGTTGAGCCCAATCGGCTGCGCGTTTCGCATTTTTCAATCAATTTGACCACATCTGCGAGCTATCAGCCCGCGACCGATATTTCATTGGCTGCGCCATCGTCACAACCTATCAAACGACAACTTATCAAAAGACAAGCTGCAAAAATTGCGGTGCTGAGTGATATCCACATTGGTATATTTTCTAACCCGCATCAGTTAGCGCGTTTGGTGAAATGCCTTAATCGCTTGGATGTTGATGCGGTGCTGATTTTGGGTGATTGGTTATATCAAGCGACAACTTTGGATGCCCATCTAAGCCCATTTAAAACGCTGAACAAGCCTTGCTATACCGTCCTTAGCGATGCCGATACCCAGCAGGTTGTCGATGATGCACAAAATAGCGAACCTGCTAGCAATATGCAATTAAGGAACATTTTGCCAACCTTCGGTATTCAATTATTGCCTGAGCAAGGCTTGCGCATTGCCGGGATAAAAATCATAGGTATTCATAATGGCAGTACAATGGATTTACCGCGCGTGATTGAACAGCAGCGCAGCGCGGGGCAGCCATTAGTCATTGCCACTCATGATATCAAGCAGTTAGAAGCCAATCCGCGAACCTTAAGCGACGCCAACAATGATACTTTGGTGATTGCGGGGCAAACCCACGGTGGGCAGGTCAATATACCTGTATTGACACCGCTGATGGTCAGAGCATTGACAGGCAATAAACTAGCAGCAGGGTTACGCACACCAGATACAGCCAAACAATCCGACTATCATCCCAAAGCATTCAATGAGGATGACAAACCCAGCAAACGCTACCAAGTATGGGTGAATACCGGGATTGGCGTGACAGGGTTGCCGTTTCGGTTTAACTGCCCGCCTACCATTGATGTGCTAACCATCCAGGTTCAAACGGTTGATGCTTAACCCATACCATTCGCCACTGTAAGCCAGCGACTATAAACAGTTGTTGGTTTATTATCTGGTTGAGTGGGGTCTATAACCTGATTGGCTACAGCGGTGGAGAAACTTGCATTTGCTATCAAAGCGCTTAAACTTCGCCCCAAATGTATGCTACACTAGACAAAAATTTTCAAAAAATTGTCGCAGCTGTTACATATTCTACTTAAGGTTTTGTCCAAGGTATTGTTATGACCCCCATTTTAGATAAACTACAAGGCTCTATGGTCGCGTTGATTACACCTATGCATAGCAATGGTGACGTCGATTGGCAATCATTGGCAAATCTCATTGATTGGCAAATCGAGCAAGGTACGGACGTACTGGTGTCGGTTGGTACGACGGGTGAATCCGCAACCTTATCCATGCAAGAGCATGTGGATGTCATTGAATTTACCATGAAGCAAGTGGGTGGTCGTATTCCCGTCATCGCGGGTACCGGCGCTAACAATACAGTTGAAGCCATTGAGCTGACCCAGCACGCCAAACAGGCGGGCGCTGATGCCGTGCTGTTGGTTGTCCCCTACTACAACAAACCGACCCAAGAAGGGCTATACTTACACTATAAAGCCATTGCTGAAGCCGTGGACATTCCCCAAGTGCTGTACAACGTACCCGGGCGCACTGTTGTTGATATGCAGCAAGCCACTGTCGAGCGCTTAGCGGACATCGAAAATATCATCGCGATTAAAGATGCGACGGGTGACGTGGCGCGTGGTGCCAAACTGATTGAAGCAGTAAAAGGTCGCATGATTGTATTGTCAGGGGATGATGAAAGCGCGTTAGCACTGATGCGTCATGGGGCAAAAGGCAATATCTCAGTGACCGCCAATGTCGCACCAAAAATCATGAGCCAAATTTTTGGCTTGGCACTCAAAGGTGAGTTTGAACAAGCCGAAGCATTAAACCAAAAAATAGCCCATTTACACCAAGATTTATTTATCGAGTCAAGTCCAATTCCTGCAAAATATGCGTTACACAAAATGGGTCATATTGAGCAAGGTATCCGTTTACCATTAACTTGGCTTACCCCAGAACACCAACAAGTGATGGATGAAGCACTTGCCAAAGCAGGTTTACTATGAAAAAAACACGCAGCACCAACCGCAATCGATTCAACGCCCAGCTAGCCCTAGCGATTATTGCCTCTGCTAGCATTGCTATGACAGGCTGTACTACTTTTAAACGTAAAGTTGGCGACAATTCTTTGGACTATACAAAGACCAAAAAACTTGAACCCATCCAATTACCGGCAGATGCACAAACGCTACCTTTTACGCCAGTTTATGCAGTGCCGCAATCGGGTGAAAATACGTTAAAAATCACAAAAGAAGGCAGTAAGCGTTTTGAGCTACCGCGTCCAATTAGTACCGTAAAATAAAGAGTGGCTGATAGCATCTATGATAGTTGGCAGCTTGTGTTGCTAACCGCGTATCAGCCAATCAATGCAACTGTCATAAATTAGCTACTCTGAGCCAACCTTAGCCAATCTTAAACAGCCATTTGGGAATTACCATGCAAAAACTCGATTTACTTTATAAAGGCAAAGCAAAATCCGTCTTCGAAACTGACAATCCAGATTATCTGATTTTAGAATTTCGTGATGATACCTCTGCGTTCAACGGCGAGCGTATCGAACAGTTAGCGCGTAAAGGCAAAGTCAATAACCGCTTTAATGCCTTTATCATGCAAAAACTCAGCGAAGCAGGCATCGAAACCCATTTTGAACAGCAATTATCGGATGAAGAGGTGCTGGTCAAACGCCTAACAATGATTCCTGTCGAGTGTGTGGTGCGTAACTATGCGGCAGGCAGCCTAGTACGTCGCTTAGGCTTACAAGAAGGTCAACCCTTAAACCCACCTACCTTTGAATTATTCTATAAAGATGACGGTCTGGGCGACCCGATGGTAAATGATTCGTTAGCGGTATCACTCGGCTGGGCAACGCAAGCTCAACTGGATGAAATGAAAGCCTTAACCTTTAAAGTCAATGACGTGTTATCAAAAATGTTTGATGACGGTGGTTTGATGTTGGTGGATTTCAAACTAGAATTTGGGGTATTCAAAGACCGTATCGTACTGGGCGATGAGTTCTCGCCAGATGGTTGCCGCGTTTGGGACAAACAAACCAAGAAAAAACTGGATAAAGACCGTTTCCGTCAAAGCCTAGGTGATGTGGTCGAAGGTTATGAAGAAGTTGCCCAGCGTATTGGCGTGTCTTTGGTTGATGAGTCAGGTCGATAAATCGGACGCATTCATCAAGCTAGCTAATCGCTACAGCGAATCTAATTAAGTCCAATTAAATTTGGATGACATGTGAAATAGATAAACATCTAAAACTGGGGCTTGCTCCAGTTTTGTGTTTTTAGCAGGTTATTTAAGTTTAAATTTAAGTTTAAATTTTTAGCCCTCAATATGATTAACAAAAGAGTCTTTCATTTGGACAACATTATCACTCACCAATATATCAAGCACCCGCTCACCACCTTGACCCAATTCAATCGCAATCCTAGACCTTGGCATATGCCGTTGTTTGTGGCATTTGCGATTAGTTTTCCAGTGATGATAGGCGCGTATCTGAGTGATTTGCGCATGGGGCTACTCGCGTCACTCGGTGCGATGGTGATTTTAAACTTACCCTATACTGGGTCGTTATTGTCTCGCATGACCACGGTATTGGCGTGTAGTTTTGGGATGGTCGCGTGTTTTGCCGTTGGCTTGGTCGCCCACAACGTGCCCATTCTGACGATTCCCTTGATGTTTTTTGTGACCTTTTGGTGTACGCTGTTTAGCCGTTATTATAAGTTACCACCGCCTGCTGGGCTGTTTATCATCATGGCTTCAGCGATTGCGCTGTTTATGCCTGCACCGGTGTCACAAATCCCACAGCTGATTGGCGTGGTGGCATTGGGCGCGTTGTTTGCGGGGATGGTGGCGTGTTTTTATGCGTTACTGCTAATTTATAACAAGCCTGTCTTACCGGTAAACACACCGATGCCCGTGCGGGAGATTTTGGGTGATACTTTTATTGTATCGTCGTTTATTGCTTTATCATTGCTGCTCGCGCTGTGGCTAGAGATGCCCAAGCCCTATTGGGTGCCGATGAGCTGCTATGTCATCATGCAAGGGATGAATTTTCAAAGCATATGGATCAAGCAGATACATCGTATTGTGGGTACAGCGATTGGTATGCTGCTAGCTTGGCTATTGCTATCGGTGCATTTGAGCGATATGGGTGTGGCGCTAGGCATTTTTGGCATGATGTTTTGCATTGAGACTTTTGTGGTACGCCATTACGGGGTGGCGGTTATTTTTATCACCCCACTGACCATCTTTTTGGCAGAGTACAGCGCGGTACAGCCTACCGCAATCAGTGAGATTATCGTCATGCGGTTTTGGGACACCGTGCTCGGCTGTCTCATGGGTGTGCTAGGCGGTATTGTCATTTTATCACCGATAGTGAGGCAAAAATTACAAGTCATCGTCGATAAAATCGTGGCGAAATTGCCAATTTAGCTTTTTTATCCAAAAAAACAAAAAAGCCACTCGATAATCTGGGTGGCTTTTTTATAATCTTTAAAACTCATCTTTAACACTAATGCTTAAAACTAACCGCTAACATGAACCGCTCAATCCCAAGACAGTCATCACCCCATCGAGTCCTGCGACTGTTACCGCATAATCTGCTTGGGCGCGCACAATCGGTTTGGCGCGATAGGCAATACCGATATCAGCTAGTCCTAGCATTGGCAAGTCATTAGCGCCATCGCCGACAGCAACAGTCTCTGACAGCTTAATGCCTAGACGCTGTGCTACGGCTTGCAAAATTTCGGCTTTACGCTTGCCATCTACAATCGCTGAGGTGATTTCACCTGTCACTAGATTATCGACGATATCTAGGTCATTGGCATAACTCTCATCCATCCCTAAGCTGTTTTTCACGTATTCGGCAAAATAGTTAAAGCCACCTGAGACCAATACCACATAGTAACCATGATTTTTTAGTGCGCTAATCAAGCGTTTTGCCCCTGGGCTAAAGGTAATGTGATTGGCAATAATATCTTCGAGCACCTCACTTGATAACCCTTTAAGCAAAGCCACACGGCGAGTAAAGCTTTCGGCAAAATCAATTTCCCCGCGCATGGCAGATTCGGTGATCGTATCGACTTGCTCACCAATCCCGGCTTTTTTTGCCAATTCCACAATCACTTCTTGCTCAATCAAGGTCGAATCCATATCAAACAACGCCAGTTTATGCGGGCGCACCAATGTCGCAAGGGGCATGACATTGACATCTACATGATAGAGGTTGTTGGCGGCGATTTGTTTGATCCGTTGCGGTAAGTCGCTGATATCGCTATCTAATTCTAGCGTCACAATCCAGCGAATCGTTGTCACAGGGCTGGTTTGCTCAGCTTGGGCGCGTGTGTCATTGGCTTGCCAATCAAGCTCATTGACTAAGGTGTCTTGATGTAAGAGGCGAATGGCAGGATGAAGGCTTGCAAGGGTTTGGCTAATTTGGCTCAATAGCCCCAATTCAAACTTGGCGGCGCTTAGGGTAATCGCGTAACTATGGGGAAAATGCTGATTAAGTTGATACAAAAAATTTGTCGTCATGGTAGTTTACCCCTTGTATGCCAAAAAAATAAACATGATAATGTAGCATTTAATCGCTCCTAAAGAAAGTTTAATCTACCCATGAATCATCTAGCCCCCCGTCAAGGCAAATTCGCTATTGTGCTACTTATTAGTTTTTGTTTACATTTTTTGATGCTTACTTTTAGTAGTGAAAAATCCCAATACGAGCAGCGTACCCAAAAGGGTGAAAAAATTGTTGAACAGTTAGCCAAAGAAGCCATGGTGGGCATCACCAGCCAAGATAGAATTAGCCTGAGCGTCTTGGCAAACCGCTACCAAGTTGATCAGGAAGTCGCCAAGCTTGTCATCAGTGACCAAAACAATCAGCCGCTGGTGCAAACCGGACAAGCACAAAACGAAGTAGGGCAGGTGATTGACAAACCGATTATCCAAAACAACCAAGTCCTCGGTCACGCCATCATCACCATGAAAGCGGTCTCCAAAGGCGAGATTGTCAGTAGTCAATGGTTGTTTGTATTAGGGTCAGCAATTTTGCATGGGTTTTTATGGCTGATTTATGGCTATATGGCGCGCCCAACGCAGGAACAGCTTGCACAATTGGGTGAAAAAGTCCAGCAGCATATCGCGCTTGCCCGTGGCAGCTTAGCGCCCACCAACCCTGCATTGACAGCGGGTGGTGAATTGCAGTTAGACGAAGACACCTTGTACAATAAAGCAGGGGATAGCAGCGCCACCGCGCAACCTGCCGCCACTGGCAAAACCATCAATGATTTTTTAAATCGAGAAAAATCAAAATCTGCTAAAGACATTCCCCAAGCCCAGCCCACAGCGACTGAGGCGACTGACAATCTGGCTCAAGAAAATACAGTAGACAGCCAAAAACAGCCTGAAATTGAATTACAAATTCATTTTTACGACCAGTATCATCTGCTAAAACGGGTGGCACCTGAAGTTGCAAAACCGTATTTTCAATTGTGTAATCAGCTATTGATGCGCGCATCAAACAGCTTGTTTAATTCGTCAAACAATGTGTTAAATCGCTATATCAAAGACGTGTATATCAAAGACAACTCGCATTTTAATGCCAACGGCGCGGTCATTCATCTAGCAGGTAAAGCCGAGCAATTGCCACTGGCAGCGGTGCTGTTGTCAAAATTGTTGATTATCCTCAACCAAGTGGTATAC
This sequence comes from Moraxella sp. CTOTU49803, assembly GCF_032097965.1. Taxonomy (NCBI): domain Bacteria; kingdom Pseudomonadati; phylum Pseudomonadota; class Gammaproteobacteria; order Moraxellales; family Moraxellaceae; genus Moraxella; species Moraxella sp. CTOTU49803. The sequence goes on from NZ_DAMCJP010000002.1 coordinate 176,507, forward strand.
GAAAAACACCGTGAGCTATCGCGTTTTGCCTTGCCATTAACCATCGGTACCAGTATCAGTCATCAATTCGATGACGTACAAAAACTAATGGCAAACCACGCCAAAGAAGATGGTTTATTACTCCTGTATCCACTCGATTTACTTAAAACGTTAGATGGTAAAGTGCAGTTTAAAAACTTGCAACATCCGACCACTATCACAGAGCGTGAAATGGTTTGGTACAACGGTTTATCAGAAACCTTGATGACCGAACTCATTGCCAAACGCGATGATATTTTGACAGCCACAGAAAAATAAAAGAATCATGGCTATTTTTTCTTTCGCCACTTGACTTGACCGACAAAACCCATTATAAGGCTTTATGAAATTGCAAATTTATCGAATCGACCAGCGAAAGGAGCAATAAATGGCTGATCCAGATATTGATGATAGCTTTGAAGATGACAATTTTGATGATGACGATGACGCGCGACTCGTGGATGACGACGCATCGGGTCGAAGTCGGGCAAGTAGTCTTGAAAAACGTCGTTTGATTGACAATTTATTGGAAGAAAAGCGTCTAGAGCGCTCACTCAAAGACAGCTTTGATGACGATCTTGATGACTTAGACGATGACGACGATTTTGATGATGATGAGTTGTAAGTCAAGCAAAAGGTTAATACAGTCGGTATTAACCTTTCTTTTTTCAATCCGCTTTTTTGATAAAATACTAGGATAACCACCATGGATTTTGATGATTTAATCGATTTTTTAGACAGTGATGACAATGAATTTGGGCTATCGAGCATCGCTACACACGGCTTTTTAACCGCCTCTATTGTCGGCAAACCTTTAGACAATTGGCAAACCTATCTTTTTGAAGGGCATGAAAAACAAGTCAAGCCAGAGGTGCTAGCAGCCATTGAACAGTGGCGTGATGAGCTGCAAGCCATGCTGCAAGATGAGCGTGAAATTGAGCTGCCTTTTGATGTCGAAGAAACTGACTATCTCGATATTGAAAACTCAGAAATCAGCGAATGGTCGGTGGGCTTTGTTGATGCCATGTATGCCAGCGATGACGAAGAAGATGATTGGTTTGATGATGACGACAGCGAAGAAGATGTGGCAATGCTGACGTTACCGATGATTTTGTTTAGTGGCATTGATGAAGACCAACCTGATATGCAAGAGCTACTCAAAGACCCAGAAACCATGAGTCAAATGGCACAAGCCATAGAAAAAAATATCGTTGAGCTGTTCTTACTCTTTCATACCAATGATTAATGGTAGTCACAAAAAAGGGCAATCGCATCGATTGCCCTTTTTTTATTTACCGCATTATTTTTGCTCTAGTTGCGGTACGTCTGAGCCATGGGCATTGGATAACAAACCTGATTGGCTATATAACGCCAATTTAGCCCGGGTATCTGAAATATCTAGATTGCGCATGGTGAGCTGACCGATACGGTCCATTGGCGTGAACGCCGCATCTTCAACTTTTTCCATCGATAGGCGTTCTGGTTGGTAGGTCAAGTTGTCAGATTTAGTATTTAAGATGGTATAGTCATTACCGCGGCGTAGCTCGATGGTGACTTCACCCGTGATAGCTTTGGCGACCCAGCGCTGGGCGGTTTCACGAAGCATCAAGGCTTGTGAGTCAAACCAGCGACCTTGGTACAACAAGCGACCTAAGCGTAAACCATTGATACGGTACTGCTCGATGGTGTCTTCGTTATGAATCCCAGTGACCAAACGCTCATAGGCAATGTGCAACAGCGCCATAGCAGGGGCTTCATAGATACCCCGTGATTTGGCTTCGATGATACGGTTTTCAATTTGGTCACTCATACCAAGACCATGACGACCCCCGATTTCGTTGGCTTTTAAAATCAAATCCACTGGGCTATCAAAGGTTTCGTCATTGATTGCCACGGGCATGCCTTGTTCAAAGCGTACTGTCACTGTTTCTTTGTCGATTTTGACATTGTCATCCCAAAATGCCACACCCATAATCGGCTCAACGATGTGCATGCTGGCATCCAAAAACTCCAAATCTTTGGCTTCATGCGTCGCGCCGAGCATATTTGAGTCGGTTGAGTAGGCTTTTTCTTTGGACATTTTGTAATCAAAGCCATTGTCGATTAAGAACTGTGACATCTCGCTACGACCGCCCAATTCATCAATGAAGGTTTGGTCAAGCCACGGTTTATAGATTTTAAGGGCAGGATTGGTGAGTAGACCATAGCGATAAAAACGCTCAATATCATTGCCTTTATAAGTTGAGCCATCGCCCCAAATGTTGACATCATCTTCTTTCATGGCAGTAACTAGCATGGTACCTGTGACCGCACGACCCAGTGGCGTGGTGTTAAAGTAGGGCATACCACCGGTGCTGACATGAAACGCACCGCATTGAATTGCGGCAATACCTTCAAGCGCTAATTGCAAACGGCAATCAATCAAACGTGCTTTGACCGCACCATATTGGTCGGCTTTTTTGGGAATGGCGTTGTAATCGTCTTCGTCAGGTTGACCTAAGTTCGCGGTATAAGCGTATGGCAGCGCGCCTTTTTGCTTCATCCAAAGTAGCGCAGCTGAGGTGTCAAGTCCGCCTGAAAACGCGATACCGACTTTTTGCCCGACGGGGACAGATTGTAAAATGGTGGCGTTATTGGTGGCATTGTTTGTGGTATCGTGGCTCATAAGCTTCCCTATCCAATTCTCAAAAAATAATCTGTAAAATCAACCTATCGAATTATTGTAACATTTTTGTCAACGTGTTTTTCGCCATTTTTTGACAATTACCCATAATTTGTCACAATAAAAAAGCCAATCAAATGATTGGCTTTATCGGCTAAATAGCGGTTATTGGTACAACACTTCGACGATTTCGTATTCGACTTCGCCGCTTGGGGTTTGGATTTTGGCTTCATCGCCTTCTGATTTGCCAATCAGACCGCGCGCGATAGGCGAGTTAATCGAGATTTTGTTGGCTTTAAAATCCGCTTCGTCATCACCCACAATTTTATAGCGTTTTTGCTCTTCCGTATCGAGATTTTCAATCACTACCGTAACGCCAAACACCACGCGACCTTCTTGCGGTAGTTTTAGCGGGTCAATGACTTCAGCCCCGCCCAGTTTGGCTTCGATATCGCGAATACGGGCTTCACAAAATCCTTGCTGCTCACGGGCAGCATGGTACTCGGCATTTTCTTTTAAATCGCCATGTTCGCGCGCTTCGGCAATCGCCGCGGTAATACGTGGACGGTCAACGGTTTTGAGCTGTTTGAGCTCTTCTTCTAAAGCCGCGTGACCTTGAGGCGTCATTGGATAACGTTGCATAGGGGATTCCTTTTGTCACAAATAGGGATTCAAACGGCAAGATTGCCAAAGTAACAAGTCACAAAAAATGGTCATCAACTCTCGTGATTAACCATTATCTATTTTGTATAGATGAAAAAAACCATGCTAGACAGGGCTACTGCCTAACAAGGTTCTAGTAAAAAATTTGCTGTGCTGTGTCAATCACCACAATAACGGTATTTTACTTGATAACGGCTTGTGATGCAAAGCATTCACTCAATTGACTGCATGAGCCTGACATTACCAAGCTGAGCTGATGGTAACACCCACGGCTTTATTTTCATACCAAGGTAAAATAGTGGCATTGTCAAACGGTTGCGTCATCACCAAACCACTGACGACACCCAGCGCGCAGCCAGCAACCACATCACGGGTATGGTGCTTGTCGGCATCCACACGTGACCAGCCCACATAGGCGGCAGGAATCATTGCCATCGAGCCATAGCGCCAGCCATAGCGTTGACCGATGAAAGTTGCGCCCGCGCAAGAATCACTAGCATGCCCTGATGGAAATGAGTAATCTTCGCCATTGGGACGTTCGCCCCATGCGGTGTCATTGGTGGCGTATTTGAGCGCATAGGTAGCCGCCAAATTGGTTGCCATGGTTTTGCCTAATTGATACACGCCTTCTTGGTCATGTTTGGCAAGTGCCATGCCTAAGCCTGCTACCGGGATAGCAATATGCAATATATCGCCCGCTTTTTCGCTATCGCTTTTGGCATATACCGTTGTGGTTGGCGCTAATACAGCAGCGAGCAGTATGATGTTAAAGGTCTTAGAAGGTTGTCTCATGGCATTCACACCCTGATTGTGGTTGGTGGTCAAAACATTGATAAACATGGCTATACTTAGGGCAAACCTAGTATACACCCCAAACCTTAGGATTATCTTAACCCATAAAAAAATACTGATAGCACTGGCTATCAGTATTTTAGACTAGCGGTGGTTATCCCTGTGTCTGTGTATGTAGCGCTTGGAGCTTATACACATCAAATGGTAGCTGCACTTTATACGCTTGGGTAACTGCTGCCGCGGCATTTAAGGTGGTCACATTAAATACTTTATGCTGTAAGGCTGAGCGGCGAATCGAGAATGAGTCTTCATGCGCTTGTTTGCCTTCAGTGGTATTGACCACAATCGCAATCTCACCGTTTTTGATGGCATCGACGATATGTGGGCGACCCTCGGTGACTTTGTTGATGCGCTCACAGGCGATACCTGCTTCGGTCAAGATTTTTTGTGTACCTGAAGTTGCCACAAGTTTAAAGCCATAGTCGGCAAATTGTTTTGCCACTGGTACCAGGTTGGCTTTGTCGCTTTCACGCACTGATAAGAACACTTTTTTAACTTCATTGTCCACTGGCAAACCGGGCAATCTATCATTACTGCCGATGATGGCTTTGTAGTAAGCTTCACCAAAGGTCTGACCCACGCCCATGACTTCACCCGTTGATTTCATCTCAGGGCTTAAAATGGGGTCAACGCCTGGGAATTTGGCAAAAGGGAAGACCGCTTCTTTGACCGCAAAAAATGTTGGAATCACCTCAGTGGTAAAGTTTTGTTCCACTAAGGTTGTGCCAGCCATACAACGCGCAGCGACTTGTGCAAGTGAAGTGCCGATGCATTTTGATACGAAAGGCACCGTACGTGAGGCACGCGGATTGACTTCAAGAATATAAACCACACCATCTTTGACCGCGTATTGGACGTTCATCAAGCCCACCACACCCAGCTCTTTTGCCATCGCCACGGTTTGTTCGCGCATCACATCACAAATCTCTTGGCTGAGTGAATACGGCGGGATTGAACACGCTGAATCGCCTGAATGCACGCCCGCTTGTTCGATGTGCTGCATGATACCGCCAATCACCACATTGGTGCCGTCAGAGATACAATCCACGTCTACTTCAATCGCATCATCTAAGAAGCGGTCAAGTAACACAGGGGCTTCGTTGGACGCTTGTACGGCTTCACGCAAATAACGACGCAGTTCGTTTTCGTTGTAGACGATTTCCATCGCGCGACCGCCCAACACATAAGAGGGACGGACAACTAGGGGATAGCCTACTTGCGTCGCTTTGACGATACCGTCTTCGGTACTGGTCGCCAAGGCATTAGGTGGCTGAGTAAAGCCCAATTGCTGAATCATGTGTTGGAAACGTTCACGGTCTTCTGCACGGTCAATCGCATCTGGGCTGGTACCGATGATATGCACACCTGCAGCTTCCAGTGCGCGTGCTAATTTTAATGGCGTTTGTCCACCGTACTGCACAATTACGCCTTCGGGTTTTTCGATGCGCACGATTTCAAGCACATCTTCTAACGTAATAGGCTCAAAGTACAGACGGTCAGAGGTATCATAGTCAGTTGAAACTGTTTCAGGGTTACAGTTGACCATGATGGTCTCATAACCATCTTCACGCATTGCCAAGGCGGCATGCACACAGCAATAGTCAAATTCAATACCTTGACCAATGCGATTAGGACCGCCGCCGATAACCATGATTTTTTTGTTGTTGGTTGGATTGGCTTCACATTCGTCATCATAGCTTGAATACATATAAGCGGTCGAAGTCGAAAACTCCGCGGCACAGGTATCCACGCGTTTGTACACAGGATACACGCCCAAATCCCAACGTTTCTTACGCAGCTGTTTTTGTGAAATACCCAAGAGCGTTGCCAAGCGTAAATCTGATAACCCTTTACGTTTGAATTGACGCAAGTTGTCACTGGTCAAACCGCCAAAGCCAGTTTCTTTCACCAATTTTTCCGTTTTGACGATGTCTTCAATTTGCACTAAAAACCAAGGGTCAATGCGAGTGAACTCAAACACCTCATCTACGCTCATGCCAAAACGGAAGCCATCAGCAATGTAGAAAATACGGTCAGGTGTAGGGGTTTTTAACTTAACTTTTAAGGTGCTGCGAATGGTATCCTCGTCTTGATTGAAATCAAGATACTCATCAAAACCATTCACGCCAATCTCAAGACCGCGTAACGCTTTTTGCATCGATTCTTGGAAGTTACGACCAATCGCCATCACTTCACCCACTGATTTCATTTGGGTAGATAAGGTGCTGTCAGCTTGGGGGAATTTTTCAAAGTTAAAGCGCGGTACTTTGGTCACCACATAGTCAATGGCAGGCTCAAAGCTAGCTGGGGTCAAGCCGCCTGTAATGTCATTGCTGAGTTCATCGAGGGTATAACCGACCGCAAGTTTTGCTGCGATTTTGGCAATCGGGAAACCCGTGGCTTTAGATGCCAAGGCAGATGAACGGCTGACACGTGGGTTCATCTCGATGACCACCATACGACCTGTTTTTGGGTCAATACCAAATTGTACGTTTGAACCACCGGTCTCCACGCCAATCTCACGCAGCACCGCCAATGACGCATTACGCATGATTTGGTATTCTTTATCCGTCAAAGTCTGAGCAGGTGCCACAGTGATAGAGTCGCCTGTATGCACACCCATAGGGTCAAAGTTTTCAATCGAACAGACGATGATACAGTTGTCTTTTTTGTCACGGACAACTTCCATCTCGTATTCTTTCCAACCAATTAAGCTTTCATCAATCAATAGTTGGTGAGTGGGTGATAAGTCAAAACCACGCTCACAAATCTCGACAAATTCGTCACGGTTGTAAGCGATACCGCCGCCCGAACCCCCCATGGTAAACGACGGACGAATGATGCAAGGAAAGCCGACTTTGGCTTGAATGGCAAAGGCTTGTTCCATGGTTTCGGCCACTTCGGCGCGTGGACACTCTAAGCCGATTTTTTTCATCGCTTGGTCAAACAGGTTACGGTCTTCAGCTTTTTCGATGGCATCTTTGGTGGCGCCAATCAGCTCACAGCCATATTTGGCGAGTACGCCATGCTTGTCCAAGTCTAACGCACAATTGAGCGCGGTTTGTCCGCCCATGGTTGGCAAGATGGCATCAGGGCGTTCTTTATCAATGATACGCTCTACCGTTTGCCAGGTGATGGGCTCGATGTAGGTGGCATCTGCCATGACGGGGTCGGTCATGATGGTAGCTGGATTTGAGTTAACCAGAATGACGCGGTAGCCTTCTTCACGTAAGGCTTTACAGGCTTGTGCGCCTGAGTAGTCAAATTCACAGGCTTGTCCGATGACGATAGGACCTGCGCCGATGATAAGAATGGATTTGATGTCGGTACGTTTTGGCATTGCTTTACACCCTTTTTAACTGCATTACGTAAAATTTAAAATAAAAAACTGAGTACTAACTGATGTTTAAAACCCTAATTTTAAAAAAAGCGCGATTAACGCACTTTTTATTATAAATAAAACTCACCTTTGCCCACCTCGATGACATTGCCACCCACAAAAATGTTTTGCTCGTTATCGACGTTGAGCGTCAAGCGGTTGGGTCTGCCCATGTCATCGCCTTGGTGAATGGCTTTGCTTATCGGATAGTGATTTTGACTAATAAAATACGCCCCCAAATTGGCACATGCCGAACCTGTGCCGCTATCTTCTACCAAGCTATTATTTTGCTCAAAAAACATCCGTGAATGGATAATGTCACCATCAGCAAACCAATAATAAATAGACGGCTCCTCGGTGGTTTTAAAGGGATTATCAATGTGTAACTCACGAAGTTTTGCCATATCAATTTGCACATTGGCTAGCGCTTGCCGATTGGTTAGTTCAACCAAGATTTGTTGTGTGCCGCTATTGATGAAATAAGCATGACCTACAAAATCGTCCGTATTTATGCCACTTAATGCTGCCAAACTAGCCTTATCAGCATTAATGTGCTTAGCCTGATAACCCTGAATTTTGATTTGTATACGGCTATTACTGGTAAAAATTTCTACTGCCTTGGCTCGTGTATTAACCACAAATTGACTGGGCAAGTCATTGAGACTTTTTAAAATAAATCCCGAGCCAAGCGTGGGATGTCCTGCCAGTGGCATTTCATAATTTGGGGTAAAAATACGTAAATTGGCGACGGCTTTTGTACCATGTAAATCAGTTGGCGCAAAGATAAACACCGTTTCACTCAAGTTAAACTGCTGAGCAATCGACTGCATTTGCTCATCATTTAGCCCATCGGCATGGGGAAATACGGCAAGCGGATTACCACCAAAATGGCTTTCGGCAAAGACATTAACCAGGTGGAAAGGGTATTGTTGCATTTATGCTTTCGCCTTTGCCATCATAGCTGCAAATTTATCAAATAGTGGTGCACAGTCATGGGGTCCTGGGCTGGCCTCTGGATGTCCTTGAAAACTAAACGCAGGCTTATCGGTCAGCTCAATGCCTTGATTTGAGCCATCAAATAACGAACGATGCGTCACTTTAATATTGCTAGGAAGCGTACTTTCATCCACCGCAAAACCGTGGTTTTGTGAGGTAATCATCACCGTGCCTTGCTCGATATCTTGTACAGGGTGGTTGGCACCATGGTGACCAAATTTCATCTTCAAGGTTTGTGCACCGCTAGCCAGTGCCAATAGCTGATGACCTAGACAAATACCAAACAGCGGAATATCAGTCTCGGTGATGATGTGCTTAATCGCCTCAATGGCGTAAGTACAAGGTTCAGGGTCACCAGGACCATTGGATAAGAAAATACCATCTGGGTTATGTTTGAGCACCTCATCGATAGGCGTTTGGGCTGGCACAACGGTGACATGACAGCCGCGGTCAACGAGCATGCGCAAGATGTTGGTTTTGACGCCAAAGTCATACGCCACAATGTTAAATTTTTGCTCGATGTCAGTGCCCAATTCTTTAAAGCGACCACAAGTTGGGCTCACTTCTGGACTTACCAATTGCCATGAGCCTTGCGTCCAAGTAAAACCTGCTTGGTCACAGCAGACTTTCGCCAAGTCCATGCCTTTGATACCGGCAAAGCTTTTGGCAAGTTCGATTGCTTTGGCCTCATCGAGATGACCGTCACTATCGGCGGTCATGATACAACCGTTTTGTGCGCCTTTTTCACGCAGTAGGCGAGTGAGTTTACGGGTGTCGATATCAGCGATGGCAACAGTGTTATGGTTAATCAGATACTCGCTTAGTGATTGGCTTGAGCGAAAGTTACTGGTTGCCATGGTTAAATCACGGATAATCAGTCCGTTTGCCCACACTTTATGAATGCGACCTGACTCTGTGTCTTCATCGTTGGTGCCAGTGTTACCGATATGCGGATAGGTTAAGGTGACGATTTGCTGGGCGTAACTTGGGTCGGTCAAGATTTCTTGATAACCTGTCATCGCTGTATTAAACACGACTTCACCAACGGTGTGTCCGCTAGCACCGATGCTGCGACCATAAAAAACCGTACCATCTGCCAATGCCAAAATTGCTTTTGCGTAATTCGTGTTCACCTAGTGCCTCCGCTCGTATCCTGTGTTCTACCTATGTGTGCGATGGTATAATATGCCCAGTCAATGCACATACCGTAAAAAGTATCGCCCACAAAAAAGCGAGAAGACATTGATTTTAAAGAAAATAGCTAACTGGTTTTAATGCGTTACCAGTCTGTGCCATTAACTTTATCATGCCAACTCGCTAAGGTTTGATTTTGCCTATTTTAACAGAACATCACAAAAAAAGGTAGCCAAAATTTTTGTCGAAATCAGTCTAAAAAGTACGCAAACTTGGTTGAAACAAACCCACCACAAACCAAATCGTTTGAACAATCCAAATGATCAGTACATACAAGCGGATTTGCTCGGCTGTCCAATCTAGCGAAAACCAGCCAATTAGCCACCACGATTGCCAACCTTCTAGCCATTTTGCGCCATTTCCCAGCAGCACCCAACCATAAAATATACTGCTAAGCAAAAACAGCAACAACCATTGCAGTACTGGCATTTTGCTTATTCCTTCAACATTTGCTTTATGGATTTTACCCAAATGCCGCCACAAAGCGCGTAAGGATTTGTGCTAAACTGGTAAAAAATTCTGATAAGGTGCGCTTTAACCGCCCTTTAAAAAAGAGAACAAGCATGAATATTCTTACCCCCCAAACTGTGGTGATTATCGGCGGCGGCAATGTGGGTTTATCCTTTGCTTTACTGCTTGCTGATAAAGGCATCTCAAGTACGCTACTAGAAAAAGCCAACTATCCGACCATTAGCCCTGATGATGATTTAGACCGCGCGCAATTTGACAGCCGTAACATTGCGCTGTCACGCCGTACGGTACAAATTTATCGTGGTATAACCTTTAATGGCAAAGCGCTATGGGATGATTTACAAAGCCATGCCTGCCGCATCGATGAAGTTAGTATCAGTGAAGAAGGTAGTTTTGGTAAAGCGACGCTCAACAAAGAAGCCGAAGGGGTGGAAAGTTTTGGACAAGTGATGGAAAACGCATGGCTTGGCAAAAAATTACTGCTCGCCGTGCAAAACAATCCGCTGATAACTTTGCTAGACGGCGCCACCTTGACCGATATACAACAGACGGCAACCGATGTCACCATTCGCTTTGACCAAGACCACCAAGCTTGTCAAACCTTAACGGCTGATTTATTGGTGGCTTGTGATGGTCAGCATTCGCCAAGCCGTCAACTACTGGGCATTGGCGCAACTGCACACGATTATCACCAAGTCGGTGTCGTGGGCGTGGTCATGACGGACAAACCGCACCAGCATCAAGCGATTGAACGCTTTAATAAAATGGGCGCAGTTGCCGTGTTGCCTTTGGTTGATGCGTTTGATATCGGTCAAGGGGATGGACGACAAGCCCAGCAAGGCTACCGCCGCTCTGTGGTATGGGTGTGCCCAAAAGGCGAAGAACAGCGCTATTTGGATGACGACCAATACTTTCTTGACACTATTCAACAAGCCTTTGGCGCCCTAGCAGGCAAGTTTGTCAAAGCAGGCAAACGCGGCGCGTATCCACTGGTCAAAATATTGGCAGATAGTCAAGTCAAAGGTCGCTGCGTCATCATGGGCAATGCCGCCCACACCTTGCACCCTGTGGCAGGACAAGGCTTTAACCTATGTATGCGCGATGCTGATACGCTCGCCAAAATGCTGGCACAGCAAGTGATGCGCGGCGAAGATATTGGCGATAGTCGCATGCTACAAACTTATGCCAAACGCCGTAAAGTCGACCAAAAACGGGTAGAAATTTTCTGCGATACCGTGGTGTATGGTTTTATGCACCAAAATCCTTTGCTCAAAATCGCGCGTAATGTCGGACTCATTGCCTTTGATAAAGTGCCATTTGTGAAACCAGCTGTGGCTACCTTTGCGATGGGGCTGAAATCATGAAAAACACTACATTAATCATCGGCGGTGGTGTTGTTGGCGCGACATTGGCATTAAAGCTTGCCCAAGCGCGCCATCCTGTCACCTTAATCGATGCTCGACCAGAACTTTTAGCAGCCGATTGGCGCGACAAACTCACCGAGCGTGATGCTCGTGTCTATGCGCTAAGTGTTGCCAGTATCAACCTACTCAAAGAGGTCGGTGCATGGCAGCGTATCGAACAAAGCAAACGCAAAGCCGACTATACCCAAATGCAGGTATGGCAGACCAATGGCGTGGGCGAGCTAAATTTTGGAGATGCTCAAACACCGCAATTATTGGGCAGTATGGTTGAGCCATTTATCATCGAAAAAGCACTGTATGACGGTTTTGACGATGAGTGTCTTGTCCATCAGGGTCAATCCTATTTGCGCCATATTGCAGGGCATAAGGTCACTGATATTGCGTGGCAGGGTGAAGATTTGGGGTATCAAGTTAGCTTAGATAATGGCACTACTCATCAAGGTAAGCTATTAATCGGGGCTGACGGGCGCGGCTCTATGGTACGCCAAGCGGCAGGGATTGGGTTAGATACCTTGGCGTATCAACAAACGGCAATCTGCTGCGCCATCAAAACCGAGCAGCCACATAAGGCGACAGCCAGACAAGTGTTTTTGCCGACAGGGCCTTTGGCACTCTTACCGCTGGCAGATGTGACCGCTGACGATCAGGCAAATCCGCAACATTGGCAATCAGTGGTATGGACATTGCCGACCAATGCTGCACTTGATTTACTCACACTCACGCCAAAAGAGCTTGCCAAAGAACTCGCCTTTGCCAGTGGCTATGCCTTAGGGGACATCACTGAGATTGAGTCAATCGCCAGTTTCCCACTGGGTGCCCAACATGCCAAAAATTATGTCAAAGCCAACTTGGCGTTGATTGGCGATGCGGCGCATGGGGTGCATCCTTTGGCGGGACAAGGCTTAAACTTGGGTATGCTCGATATCATTGCCTTGAGCGATATTTTACAAAAAGATTATCAGCGGTCAGGCAACAAGCTATGGGCAAGTTTTGCCACCTTACAGCGTTATGAGCGTCAACGCTACGCTAATAACGCGATGATGATGCACAGTTTTTCAGGGATTAATTGGATTTTTGGTACACAGTTGCGTCCGATTCAGCAGCTACGTAGTGAAGGCGTGAGCATGGTTAGCAAAATCACACCCTTGATGAAATTTTTTACCCAAAAAGCCAGTGGCATCTAAAAATTTTTAACAGCAAAAAAAATCCTCGATAAGTTATCGAGGATTTTTAACAATCAATCAACCGGGAAAGGTGATTTATTTCGCTGGGCTTGCAACCGTCGTAACAGTTGTAGTACCAGTGGCAGGAATAGCATTGTCATCAATAATGTATGCATCGACACGGCGACCTTCTTGGTCTTTACCCGCAGCACCTGTGGTGTCTTGTGGTTTGATCAATTCAAGTTGTGATTGTGGCACACCATTGGCTACCAAGAATGATCTAACCGCTTGGGCACGCTCTTTTGCTAATTTTTCATTGGCAGCAGCATTACCTGTGCTGTCAGTATAACCACTGATACCGATTTTTTTGCCTTGTTTAGCGGCTTCAAGGATATCATTGGCTTTTTCTTTGGCATTACCAGCAACTTGTGATTTACCAGTAGCAAAGTAGAAGCTTAGGCGACCATTTTCAAATACCACTGAAGGCTCAGTGCTAGAGATAGTTGTTGCCGTTGTTTCAGTGGTGGTCATCGTGGTGCCAGATGCCATTGGCATGCTTGCTACTGCCATGTCAGTGGTTGATGCTACAGGCATTGCCATGTTATTTGTAGCACTTGCCGCAGAGACTTCAGTTGTGGTAGTGGTTGTCGTTGTTGACGCAGTGGTAGAAGCTACAACTGGCGTCGCGACTGGCTCAGTTTTATTACATGATTTTAACAATGCCCAAGCGAGCGCGCCTAAAATCAATAAACCAATGATTGGCAATAACATTTTCATCAGGCCGCCTTCTTCAGCTTTAGGTGTAGCAACCAAATGCTCCTCTGTACGAGTAGTGGTTTGGACAGTAGGCGTGGTCGCTGCATGCACAGGCGCCAAATTCAACATAGTTAAAATGCCCGCTGGGATAAATGCATATGCCCAAGCAGGAATCACAGAAGCCACAGAAGCAATATTGTTTGATAAGAAAGTATTAAGTGGGGTCGTACCCGCAAGTGAGCGTAATTCACGCAGTACCAGCGGCGCGGCACGGCTTACCAACGAACTAGTTTCTTGCTCTGGTACACTGTAATGACGTGAAAGCTGTTGCACTAGCTCTGTGCGGTGGGTAGTATCTGGTAGTACACGGTCAAAAAAGCCGTGGTCATCATCAGCGATGGTTGCATTAGCAAAGCTGTTAGAGACGGTACCGTCAGCAAGACGGGCAACCATAATAGCGTATAATTTTTCTAATAAAGATGAGCGGTTTTCATCAGTTGCATTATTTAAAACAACGGGTGTTACTGTACGGGTTAAATGTTCAATGATATTCATAATTCAATCCTCAAGAAAATGAAGGGTTATCAACCACCATAAAACCAATGTATTATTTTTATATCCAGCACACTAGCCAATAATTCTATTATATATTTTCAAAAATTATTATTTATGGTTGTTGGGTTTTTTATTGCATTGCTATTTAATTTACGCTTAACAATACTGAGAAAAACTGCCGCAATTCAACAGATTTTGTTAAGTCTTTTGCAGTATTACTCAAATATAGCTAATAAATTAAAGCAAAATCGGCATGCCTTCAGTTATGTTAAGGTAACTATTGCGTAAATATTGTGTTAAAAATTCAAATCGTCCCCATTTTGGGTAAACTTGGGTAAAAGTGTGTTGCTCAAATTTGAAGGCTTTGTCATTAGTTGCATGCTACAAGGTGAAAGTAATGCTACAAGGCAGCTTTAGGTATCACCTATATTTATAAATTCACATTTGGCTTATTGAGATAATACGCTATCTTTATCATAATCCTACTTATCCATTATTTATTGCTATTTTGAGGTGCTATGTCACTTTTTTCTAACCATACTTTGTTTATCATTATCATTACGGTGGTTGTCAGTTTATTAGCTTGGCAATCACCCCAACTGATGCAAAGGTTAATTTTTTATCCGCCTGCGGTGCAGCGAGGGCAAGTTGATCGCTTTGTCACCCACGGTTTTATCCATGCCGATGGCATGCACTTATTTTTTAATATGTTTACTTTGTATTCGTTTGGACAAGCGGTGCAGGGGTTGTTCATGTCCAAACTTGGCAGTCTAGGGTTTGTGCTGTTTTATCTTGCCGCTTTGGTGGTGGCGATTATGCCAACCTATCTAAAACAAAAGAACAATCCTCGCTATAGCAGCCTAGGGGCATCGGGCGCTGTTTCAGCGGTAATTTTTAGCTATATTTTGATGAATCCTTGGTCGACATTATTGCTGTTTGTGATTCCTGTACCTGCGATTGTGTTCGCGGTGGCGTATGTGGCGTATAGTGTGTGGGCGGATGGGCAAGGTCGCGGTAGTATCAATCATTCGGCACATTTGGTGGGTGGTATTTTTGGTATGTTAGCCACCATTGCCATTGAACCAGGTATTGTGGCGCATTTTTTTAACCAATTAATGCATCCTAGATTTTTAGGCTTTGGCGGCTAACAGTTGGGGGCAAAAATTGCGTGGCACCGCTTGCCCAGTTATAGGTTGCCTATTTATCAGTTGCTTGGCTAGTTAACGCTAAAGTCGTAAAAAGCAGTAAAAGGTAAAAAACATGATTTATGATGTGATTGGTGATGTACATGGTCAGGCAGATAAACTCATTGGGTTACTGACGCAGTTGGGCTATCAACATGATGGTCAGTGTTTTCAAGCACCTCCTAATCACCAAGCGATTTTTATCGGCGACTTGATTGATCGGGGAGGTCAACAGCTGCAAACCTTATCTATCGTATTTGCGATGATTGACCACGGGCAAGCGCTCGCAGTCATGGGTAATCACGAGTATAATGCGTTAGCTTACGCCACACCCGATGCCCGCGATGCTAGCCAATATTTACGACGACATGATGATAAAAATACCTCGCAGCATCAAGCGTTCCTTGATGAAGTAGGGTTTGCTAGTGAGTTGCACCAGTTTTGGCTCAAGCGGTTTTATGAATTGCCCCTGTGGTTAGCGTTGGATGATGCGTGTTTTGTGCATGCTTGTTGGGACAGTGACGCGATGGCGATTTTAAAACCCCTATTAACAACCGACAATCGCTTGACGCCCGTTGCGCTACAAAAAACCAGTGAGGAAGGCACGCTACCTTTTCAGGCACTGGAAAGAGTGCTAAAAGGTGTGGAAGCGCCACTACCTGAGGGAATTCATCTAGTGGATAAAGAAGGTCATCAACGTAAAAATGTACGGGTACAGTGGTGGCAACCGAGTTTGTCGTTTCAGCCGATTCACCAGATTGCGCGCGCCAGTCAAGAAGATTTGATTCATATCCCTAAAGACACGTTGACCGCTGAGATTTTGTTTGGGCTTGACCATGATAAACCTATTTTTGTCGGGCATTATTGGCTTAATGGCACGCCTGAGCTACTTAGTCATCAAGTCGTCTGTGTGGATTATTCTGCTGCCAAAGATGGTTTTTTGACGGCTTATCAATTTGATACCGATCATCCGACGTTGACGTCAGCGAATTTTATGCAATATCAGCATTAACCCAAAGCTAAACGGTAAATTGGGTGTAACATAAATTAAAATATTTGTTTAAAGCTTACGGCTAAAAATGATAGCTAGTGAGCAAAAAATTAAGATGAGTTAGGTATGATTCGACGTCCGATTGAGCCGCTAAAGATGCTATTTGTGATGCAAGGCTCGTATTTTAAACGGCTGATTGTGCCACAAGTTTTGTTGTTTATTTTCTCCTTTCTTATTTATTTTTATCAAACCCACATCGCTACCGAGCCTGTACCGCTCAATCCTTCGGTGTTTGCGATACTCGGTATCTCTCTTGCGATTTTCCACGGGTTTTGTAATAACGCAGCGTATGACAGGTTTTGGGAAGGGCGCAAGCTGTGGGGCACGCTGGTTTGGCTAAGCCGCAATATTGCACGCCAAGTGCTGACACTGCCGAATGTCAGCATGGCGGAAAAACAAGCCTTTATCCGTCATCAAATCGCTTTTGTGCACAGTCTACGCCAACAGCTACGGGCTGAGGATAATACAGCAAATCTGCAGCGGCTATTAACGGTTGAAGAACAGCAAGCCGTGGTTGGGCAAAACTTTATTGCGTTACGCTTGACCCAAATCATGGGGCAGATGCTCGCCAACTGGCAAGCCGAGCAAAAAATCGATGTTTGGCAATGGCAAAGCTTGGATAACACCTTGGGGGAGATTGCCCATATCCAAGCGGGCTGTGAACGCATTAATAACACACCGATTCCCTATGCCTATTTTGTGCTGCTGCATCGTACTGTGTATCTGTATTGCTTTATGCTACCGTTTGGACTGGGCAATGCGATTGGCTGGGTAACGCCATTTGTAGTTAGCTTTGTTGGCTACACCTTTATGGCGCTCAATGAAATCGTCGATGAAATCAGCGAGCCGTTTGGTACGGGGGAAAACGAATTGCCGCTAGGGATGATGTGCGATACGATTGAGACGCAGCTAGCCATGCTCAGTCACCAACAATTTGCTCCTGAACAAAAGCCGCGAGTACCCGCCAATGTGGTGATATAGTTACCTCATAGATTTTGATTTTCAAGGGTAAAAAATCATGCTATATTAAGTTTTAACCGTGCATTTCATGCACGTTTTTTTATTTTAAGTCCGTCAATTTTTTGGCAAAAGGAATTTTCCATGTCAGCAAGTCAGCCAAACGCCCAGACACACCAGCTACCACCTCCCATCCCATCGCCACAAGGTCAAGCCAAAGTGGGTATCATCATGGGTAGTCAATCTGACTGGGAAACCATGCAAAACGCCGCGCAAATGTTAGCGGATTTTGGGGTGCCATTTGAGTGTGAAGTAGTATCGGCACATCGCACCCCTGATAGATTGTTTGACTATGCCAAAACTGCCAAAGCTCGCGGACTGTTTGTGATTATCGCAGGGGCAGGCGGCGCGGCGCATCTGCCCGGGATGTGTGCGTCTCAGACGGATTTGCCTGTGCTTGGTGTACCTGTCAAGTCCTCCATCCTAAGCGGTTGGGATAGTTTGCTATCCATCGTGCAAATGCCCAAAGGGGTGGCGGTGGGTACGCTTGCAATCGGGGCAGCGGGTGCGGCAAATGCAGGGCTACTGGCAGCGCAAATTTTGGCGATTGGTGATAGCACGCTTGCGCAAAAAATCAGTGATTTTCGCGCCAAACAAACCCAAACAATTTTGGATAATCCGACACCAGGCTTGATGTGATAATGAGCGATGAAAACCGCATTTGCTAAGCTGTTACAAGTCTATGCAATTGATCATCAAACTATTGCTGACTGCTGGCAAAACATAGTCACTCACTACCAGCAGCCTCACCGCCATTATCACACGCTTCACCATATTCAGGCGTTATTAGAACAGTTTGACGGGATAAAAGATCAGCTAAAGCAACCTGAAAGCGTGCTATTGGCGATTTTTTACCATGATGTCATCTATCAAACCCAAGGCAAACCAGCCATGAGCAACGAACGCCAAAGCGCGGCGTATTTTATCGCCGAATTGGGCGGTTTTTTGCCAATAGACTTGCAAAATCGGGTTGTTGAATTGATTATCGCCACCGAAAAACACGAACTTGCCGACACGAACGACAGCGATATGGCGTATTTTTTGGATATGGATTTGCGTATTTTGGGGCAGACTGACTTGGTTTATCAAGCCTATTGCCAACAAATTCGCCTTGAATATCAACACGTTGCCAAGGTCTTGTACAATTTTTCTCGTAAAAAAGCCTTAAAAAGGTTTTTGGATAGAAAGCGGCTGTATTTTACCGAACGATTTTCTACACAGTATGAGCAGCAAGCAAGGCAGAATATTAAGAGCGAAATCAAGACATTAACGTTATTTTAATTTTTACCATTTTGAAGCAAGGCTTAATCAGTTGGGTTAAGCCTTTTTTTATCACCAAACATTTTTAAAACTGCCTAGTTACGGTAAAATCCGTTAATTATCTTTTTGACATTCCTTCCTTTTTTATTGCAAAAGTTGAACATCTATGAGCACGCAACATCAAATCGCCCAAGCCTTAACGTCTTTAGAAAACGCTTACAACCCAAGCGACGTCGAAAACGGCATGTACCAAGTGTGGGAAGACAAAGGCTACTTTCAGCCAAGCTATGATAAACAACAATCGTTTTCTATTGCCCTGCCACCGCCGAATGTCACAGGCTCACTGCACATGGGGCATGGCTTTAACAATGCCATCATGGACACGCTCACCCGCTATCACCGAATGCTGGGCGAAAATACCCTCTGGCAACCAGGTACCGACCACGCAGGGATTGCCACGCAAATGGTCGTTGAGCGTCAATTGAACGCCCAAGGCATCAAGCGCCATGATTTAGGTCGTGAAAAATTCCTTGAAAAGATTTGGGAGTGGAAAGCCGAGAGCGGTGGCAACATCACCCGCCAAATCCGCCGTCTAGGTAGCTCGGTGGACTGGAGCCGTGAGCGTTTTACCATGGATGATGGCTTGTCCAATGCCGTCAAAGAAGTGTTCGTGCGTCTGTACGAAGATGGGCTGATTTATCGCGGTAAACGTCTAGTCAACTGGGATACTAAGCTACAAACCGCGTTATCCGACCTTGAAGTAGAAAACCATGATGAAAAAGGCTCACTGTGGCATTTTCGCTATTATTTGACCGATAAAAATGCCAAAACCCAAGACGGTAAAAATTACCTTGTCGTTGCCACCACCCGTCCAGAGACCTTGCTCGGTGATACCGCCGTTGCCGTGAACCCAGAAGACGCACGCTACCAGCACCTTATCGGGCAAACCGTCACGCTGCCGATTACCGGTCGCATTGTGCCGGTTGTGGGCGATGACAAGGCGGTGGACATGGAATTTGGCACAGGCTGTGTCAAAATCACCCCTGCCCATGACTTTAATGACTACGAAACAGGCAAGCGCCACAATTTGCCGATGATTAATATCTTTGATAATTCAGCGCATATCTTGCCAGAGATGCAGATTTTTACTGATTTGCAAACCAAAGAGCCACAGCTTGAGACCACGCCTAGCGAGTATGCAGGACTTGAGCGGTTTGCCGCGCGTAAAAAAATGGTTGAGCAAAGCGAGTCTGAAGGCTGGCTTGAAGAAATCAAACCACATGATTTAAAAGTGCCCAAAGGCGACCGCAGTAACACCATCGTTGAGCCGTGGCTCACTGACCAATGGTATGTATCCATCGAAAAACTGGCAAAACCTGCCATCGACGCGGTGGAAGACGGGCGCACCGAGTTTGTCCCTGCCCAGTACAAAAATATGTATATGGCTTGGATGCGTGATATCCAAGACTGGTGTATCAGCCGTCAGCTTTGGTGGGGGCACCGTATCCCTGCGTGGTATGACGATGAGGGCAATATTTATGTCGGGCGTGATGAAGCGGAAGTCCGCCAAAAATACCACCTTGCTGATAGCCTAGCGCTGCGCCAAGATAGTGACGTATTAGACACTTGGTTTAGCTCGGCATTGTGGACGTTTAGCACGTTGGATTGGCAAGGCGAAACCAGTTTTGACGACTATAGCCAAGCGCTCAAAACCTTCCACCCAACCAGTGTATTGGTCACAGGTTTTGACATCATTTTCTTCTGGGTCGCCCATATGATGATGATGACCCTATACTTTATCAAAGACAAAGACGGCAACCCGCAAGTGCCGTTTAAGACGGTGTATGTGCATGGCTTGGTGCGTGATGGACAAGGGCAAAAAATGTCCAAATCCAAAGGCAACGTACTTGACCCGATTGACCTGATTGACGGCATTGATTTAGAAACCCTAGTCGCCAAACGCACCACAGGTCTTATGAACCCCAAAGACGCGCAAAAAATCGAAAAAGCCACGCGCAAAGAATTTGCCGATGGCATCCCTGCGTTTGGCACGGACGCGCTGCGCTTTACTTTTACCTCGCTTGCCAGTACGGGACGCGATATCAATTTTGACCTCAAGCGCATTGAAGGCAATCGCAATTTTTGTAATAAAATTTGGAACGCGACCCGTTTTGTGCTGATGAACTGTGTCGATAAGGAAGGCAATGCACTAAACATCGATAAAACCGCTAATACCGAGTTGTGGGAATTGCCAGAGCAGTGGATTATGAGCCGTCTAAACTCCACGGTGAAAGCCATCCATGAGCACATGAGCCAGTATCGTTTTGACTTGGTGAGCCAAGATATCTATGAGTTTATCTGGAATGAATACTGCGACTGGTATGTCGAGCTTGCCAAATCGAGCTTAAACGATGAATCGGTGAGTGCTGAGCGTAAAGCCCAAATCCGCTATGTACTGCTCAACTGCCTTGAAGTCGCCATGCGCTTTACCCATCCGATTATGCCGTATATCACTGAGAGCATTTGGCAAACCATTGCCCCTATCATCGACAAAAAAGCGACTGACAGTATCATGACTGCTGCTTTCCCAACAGCGGATGACAGCCTAATCAGCCTACAGACCGAGCATGACATGACTTGGCTACAAGCGCTGATTGGGGCGATTCGTAACATCCGCGGTGAGATGAAGCTTGGCAATGCGGTGCGTCTGCCTGTGTTACTTGACAACATCAGCGATGAGGAAACTGCACGCCTAAGCCGTATTGAAAATCAGTTTAAATCGCTTGCCAAAGTCGATACGCTGACTATTGTGAATGCGGGTGACGGTTCTGATAAAGAGTTACCGTTGTCGTCATCGAGTATGGTCGGTCAGTTAAAAGTGCTAGTGCCGATGAAAGGCTTGATTGACCCAACGGCGGAGTTAAATCGCCTTGCCAAAGCGCAAGAAAAACTTACCAAACAAGCGGAAAGTCTGCGTAGTAAGCTGTCCAATGAATCATTTGTGAGCAAAGCCCCTGCCAATGTGGTGGAAAGCGAGAAAGCGAAACTTGCTGAGATGGATACGCAACTGGCGGAAATGCATAAGCAAATTGAGCAGTTAAAGGCGATTTGATTTTAAATTTAAATAGGAGGATTTATACGTGTTTGGATTATTTAAAAAGAAAAAAGTTAATGACCCTGATTTTCTAAAACGTATTGAGAAAGATGGAGTGGATTACGTTGCAAAACGAATGTCTGAAATACTAATTGAAAATGGATTGCCAAACAAAGAAATGGCATATGAATTCATTCTTCAAGAATTAGATGGGGCAAGACAAGGCAATAATTATGCTCAGGACTTTGCTAAGAACTGTGGAATACCAAAGGGAGCATATTTTGGGAGCTTAAAAAATGATACGCCAGAACTAGATATTGCCCAAAATATTATTCAAAATATAAGTAGTAGGCTGATGCCGATGATGGATTTAGCGGTTGAGTTGAGAATTAAAATTGTAAATAATGTCATGCAAGAGTTTGAGTTTGGAAAATACTATCAAGAAAATTCCGATGAAGAAATAGAAGAATATGATATTTCTGAAGAAGATCTTGAGGAGTATTATTCTTATTATGAAGAATGTTATGATGAGGATTTTGATGAAGAAGAAACAAATGAAAATATTGAAGCTAAAGTATTAATTACTGACCCTTTTAACCCAACGTTAGATGTTGAAACCCATCAAGGAATTTATACTTATCGAAATAAAATTGCTAGTTTAGCGTTTGAAGATTTATGTATTGAATTTTCAAATGTAATGTCAGCAAAACATAATTCTATGATGAGCGTGGGGTTAAGTGATTATCAAGCAAACCAAAGAATAGTGAGAGACTTAACAGATAAAGCTTTAATTATATGTTTGAGTAAATTTGGCAATGAAAAGGTTTTGTCATATGGGAATAATGATTTAAGGCTAATAAATCAGTTAATTAACGAATGCGATGAACAAGTAGCTTCCATCCCTGTCCCACCATTGGAACACGGAATGCAATTATTTAATCTGTTAGAAAGACATTTTTAACCTTATTTAATAAAGGTTTTCATCACGTTTTCAATAATTAAACATGATACATCAGCCCCTAGATTTCCTAGCATAGATAAGAAATCTTGAAAAAGTGAAAATATGATGATTAATCAAGAAATCTTAAATGCCGTTGTTCAAGAGATTAAATCGACACCAGCAGATGAGTTAGAAAAACGACTTCAACAGTCAGAACAATCTGCTTTTGCTCAATCAATTAATGAACTTTCGGCATTTTCAAGCTCAACTCCAACCGCCAAAAAGCCAAAACGTTTAGCTTTGCGTACCTTTTCGGTATATCGAGCAGAAGCGTTAAATCGTCGAAATAGAGTAAAGCACCGTTTAAGTTTTAGTAGATAATTTGTAACCTAATAAAAAACCCACAAAATCTGTGGGTTTTCTTTTACCTACCTAAATTTAAAAAATTACGTTAAAATCAATTATTAAAAAATCACTTTTCCATAGGATATCTAGGTAAAAAAAGGTGAAAAATGATAAATCAATCCTTACATTTTGAAATCACAGGCAATGACGCAACTCGACTCATTCAAGCCTGCCAACAGCTTGGCATACAACCTGCCCAAGCCTTTCAACACTTTGTCGCCCAACTATCCGCCAACGCCGAGCAAAAGCCAGTCACAACCGAGCCTACCACCGAGCAAATCCGAGCCAAAAAACTCGCTCGTGCAGGCGGACTTGCCCAATACGCCAATCCAGACTTAATCCCACTTGAACACCAAGCTGTTACAAAGACACTAAAGGCAAAATATAGTACTAACTTAAAGTAAAAAAACCCACAAAATCTGTGGGTTTTCTTTTAAGCTTAAAAAATCAATGCGCCTCATCCCAATTATCGCCAATGCCCACTTCAACCACCAGCGGCACAGCAAAATCCACATCCCAGCCTTTATCTTTGGCTGTCTTAGATAGCACCTCTTGCATGGCGTTTTTTATCAACTCGGCAATCGCCTCGGCTTTATCCTCATCCGCTTCAAACACCAGCTCATCATGCACCTGTAGTAGCATTTTAGCGTGCTCTGTGGGCAATACCTCATTCACCGCAATCATAGCAAGTTTGATGATATCGGCAGCACTGCCTTGTAGTGGCGCATTAATCGCCGCGCGTTCTGCCGCTTGGCGCACGCCGCGGTTGGGATGCTGCATATCGGGGGTGAATAGCTTACGCCCCAAAATCGTGGTGATATAGCCTTGGTTTTGCGCAGCCGTGCGGGTGGCTTGCATATAGGCACGCACCGTAGGGTAGCGGGCGAAGTACAGCTTGATATAGTCTTGCGCTTGCTGGCGAGTAAAGCCCAACTGCTTGGCAAGCCCAAATTCACTCATGCCGTAGAGTAGCCCAAAGTTCACCGCTTTGGCTTGGCGGCGTTCTTCGCTCGTCACGTCATCAAACGCCTTGCCCAAAATCTCAGCGGCGGTGGCGCGGTGAATGTCATGCCCTTCTTGAAACGCGCGGATGAGCACAGGGTCATTGGCAAAGTGTGCCATCAGCCGAAGCTCGATTTGCGAATAGTCTGCCGATAGCACTTTGCGACCTTTAGGGGCAATAAACGCGCCACGAATCAACCGCCCAGTATCGGTGCGAATCGGGATATTTTGCAAATTCGGCTCAGTGGAGGACAACCGTCCTGTGGTTGTCAACGCTTGATGATAACTGGTATGCACACGGTCGTTGCTGTCTGCCACGTTTGCCAACGCGTCGGTATAGGTGCTTTTAAGCTTAGACAGACTGCGATGCTCAAGCACGGTTTCAATTAACGGATGGTCGATGGTGGCAAGCACCGCTTCACTGGTGGAGTATTGCCCGGTTTTGGTTTTTTTACCGCCTGTAATGCCTAAGCGGTCAAACAGCACTTCACCCAACTGCTTTGGACTGGCAAGGTTAAAGGTTTCGCCGGCTTGCGCAAAGGCGACTTTTTCAAGTGCTTGGATTTTTTCATCAAAGCGCGCGGATAGTTCCCCCAAAAACGCTTTATTGAGCAAAATCCCATCATGCTCCATTTGGCATAGGATTTGGGCAACGGGGATTTCTAGTTCATGGAGTAGCTTGGCGTTGTTCGGTTCGGCTTTGAGTTTTTCGCTAAACAGTTCAAATAGTTGATAGGTGATATCGGCGTCTTCGCAGGCGTAGTCACTTGCCATGGTTAAAGGGACTTTGTCAAAGGTGATTTGCTTGGCGCCTTTGCCTGCCACATCTTCAAAGGTAATGGTTTGGGTGTGTAGATAGTGACGCGCCAAGTCGTCCATACCGTGACGGGTGGCAACAGCATTAATCACATAGCTGGCAAGCATGGTGTCCATTGCCCAGTTTTTTGGCTCATTGATTAAGTCGATATCATAATTTGCCAAAATATGCGCGTCGTATTTTAAATGCTGACCGATTTTGCCGATTTGTGGATTTTGTAAAATCGGTTTTAACTGGGCTAAAACATCCTCACGGTCAAGTTGTTCAATCCGATTGCCCATCTCATCAACGTGGGCAACAGGCACATAATAGGCTTCATGCGACTGCAGCGCAAACGACAAGCCCACCAGCTCGGCATGTTGCCAATTCACATCGGTGGTTTCGGTATCAATAACAAAATGCTTTGATGCGCCAAGGCGTTGGATTAACGTATCAAAATCCGCTTGGGTAGTGACAGTATGCCACTGCTTGTTGGCAGTATTTTTGCTATCTTGGCTCGCTTTAATCGCTTCCACCACAGCATTTTGAGTAGACTCAGCGGCTTTAAAATTGCCGTTATTGGATGGGTGAAAAGGATGATTGAGCGACGCGATTTCACTTTTAAATTCCAGTTCGGTAAAAATTGCGCGTTTTTCTTCTATGTTAAAACTTGGGTCTGTCGGTAGCCGCAACGTCTCCCAGTCAGGCACGATATCAAGGTCGGTGATAATGGTCGCCAAGCGTTTATCCAGCGCAATGCTGTCGGTGCTTTGCAAAAAGGTTTGTTGTTGCTTGCCTTTTAACTGGTCGACATTGGCAAGGATATTGTCAATGCTGTCGTATTGCTCAAGCAGTTTTTGCGCGGTTTTTGCGCCGATGCCTGCGACACCCTTGATACCATCAGACGCGTCGCCCATGAGGGTGAGATAGTCGATGATTTGACGCGGCTCGACGCCAAATTTTTCTTTGACCCCTGCCATGTCATAGCGTTTGTCATCAAAGCTGTTTTCCACGATGACGCAAGGATTGACCAATTGGCACATGTCTTTGTCGCCCGTCGAGATGATGACATGGTGACCTTCTAGGCAAGCACGGTGGGCGAGTGTGCCGATGATGTCGTCAGCTTCTACGCCTTCAATCGCGAGTAGCGGTATGCCCATCGCTTGTATCATCTTGTGAATGTAAGGGATTTGCTCGGCAAGTTCGGCGGGCATTTCTGGGCGGTCGCCCTTATAAATAGGGGAAAGCTTGTGGCGAAAGGTGGGCGCTTTGGTATCAAACGCCACCGCCATGTGGGTTGGGCGGTATTTTTCCATCAGTTTTTTGAGGGCGTTGAGCGTGCCGCGGATGGAGTTGGTGTGCAAGCCTTGGGTGGTTTGCATGGTGACAGGCAAGGCGTGAAAATTGCGGAACATATAATACGAGCCGTCCACCAAGATAAACGGCGGCTTATCGGTGTTGATGTGATCGGTATCAAGTAGGGCAGTTGCAGTCATAGGATTACTTATCTTTATGTTGTTAAAATATGGTGTCAAAATACAGGCAGTATCAAAATATAAGACAGTGTCAAAATATAGGGAAAAATTTTATATTATCCGCGTATTATACTGGCTTTTTGCGGCTAATCGTTAAGCATTTCAAACTCATTCATTAGCCGAAGGTGGATAGATTTTGGCGGATGCCAATCGGGGTTATGCTAAGCAAGTGCCAAGTTTGGCGGGTCGTCATGGCGGCAACTTTGCAAAAATTCCACCAATAGCCGATAGCCAATGTGCTACAATTTTTTAGCAATTTTAGGCGTTTTACCAATTTTTAGGCACAACCAATTTTTAGGCATAAAAGGGAACTTTATGGGCAATAGCTATTACACACTGCTTGACTGCACCACGACCGATGATATCACCACATCAAACTACCGCTGCAATATCCACTGCCAAGGCGCATGGAATGATAACGAACAGCACATGGCGGCAGCAACAGGACTGTTGGCTTACGAGCTTGAACAATTCAAACCGCGCAGTGACATGCGTATCGGGCGCATCAGTCTGGATATTTTTGGGCTGATTCATTTTGGTGATGTTAGCGTGACCACCCACATTATCCGTCCGGGTCGCACTATCGAACTGGTCGAAACCACCATGGCAGCCAATGGCAAAACCTGTATCGTTGCCCGCGCGTGGCGTATGCAAACCAGCGATACCTCAGAGATTGCTGGGCTTGAAGATGAGCGAATCGGTCATCCAGAAAGCTACCCGAACTGGGACGGCATGAAGCATTGGGGCGGTGGCTATATTGACAGTATTTATCTCAAAGCCGACCCCGACAACCGCCAAGGTGATGGTATCGTGTGGATCAATACCGATATCGACATGGTCGAAGAAAACGGTCAAGCAAAGCCCACATCCGACTTTGTGCATTTGATGGGCATGGTCGATACCGCCAATGGCGTGGTACCGCGCATTCATCAACCCAATACCATTGAATGGTTTTTCCCCAATTTAGATTTGCAAATCCATCTGCACCGTATGCCTGTTGGGCGTTGGCTGGGACTTGAGACTGTGCAACAATTTGGGAGCGATGGCGTGGGTCTGACCAGTAGCGTGCTGCATGACGCACACGGCGCATTTGGTCGAAGCGAGCAAATTTTAACCATTCGAAAAGCCTAAAAAACTATCAGGAGCAGCAATCATGGAAGATAACAACACGCTAACTGAACACTCGGTCAACGACGCCGAATTTTGGCAAAAACGCTATGATAATGGCTATACTGGGTGGGACATCGGTAAAATTTCGCCACCCCTGCAAGCCTATATCGAGCATTTACTCGACAACGGCGTGAGTAAATCGGTGCAGATTTTAATCCCTGGGGCGGGCAACGCCTACGAAGCAGGCTATCTTCACGAACAAGGTTTTAGCCATGTTTATGTGGTGGATTTTGCCAATCTCCCTTTGGATAATTTTGCCAAGCGCTATCCCAGTTTTCCCAAAACGCACTTGCTACAAGCGGATTTTTTTGGCTTAGACCCTGCGCAGTATCAGTTTGATTATATTATTGAGCAGACGTTTTTTTGCGCGATTGACCCTAGTAGACGCAGCGATTATGCCAAGCAAATGCAAAAGCTCCTCAAACCCACGGGTAAATTGGTAGGCTTGTTGCTAGATAAGCATTTTGAAAGCAATCCACCGTTTGGTGGCGACAAGCAAGAATATGAAACATTATTTCAGCAGTTTTTCACCATTGATAAACTGGCGCCTTGCTATAATTCAATTAAGCCCAGACAAGGTAGCGAATTGTTTTTTATCCTAAGCCAAAAGAAGGTAGAGAACGCAGGTGTCCTCTAAGAACCTGTATTCATAAATAAAAATAATATATTTCATTAAATATATTAACTTGTTATGTTAAAATCTACGGATGACAAATAAGAGCTATCCAACCGACCTAACAGACGAACAATGGCAACTCATCGCACCACATTTTAGCAACCAAAGACGCTACAAATGGGAAAAACGAGAGCTTATCAATGCCGTGCTTTATATTACCAAAACAGGCTGTCAATGGCGAATGTTACCCAATGATTTTCCACCATACGCGACAGTCTGGAGTTTCTATCGCAGAGCCAATCAAGCAGGGCTTTGGGATGAAATACTACAAACATTGGTTAAAAAAAACGATTGAGCGTTGGTAAAGAAGCAACACCCACGTATGCCATCATTGACTCTCAAAGTGTTAAAACCACCAGTAAATCAGAGCAAAAGGGCTTTGACGGTGGTAAAAAGGTTAAAGGTCGAAAACGACATATCCTTGTTGATACTATCGGTAATCTACTAGGCGTTGTTGTTCATGCGGCTAACATTCATGACACTAGAGCGGGTATTATGGTTGTTGATAAGGCATTAAAAACCTATCCAACCATTGAAGCTATTTCAGCAGATGCAGGTTATCGCAAAACCTTTGAGCAAGATGTTATGAACAATCATAATATCCCTGTTGATATTTCTACAAAAATCAATGGTGAGTGGAGAATCATTGCTAAACGTTGGGTGGTCGAGCGTAATTTCGCTTGGTTAAATAATGCTCGTCGTCTCGCTAAAGATTTTGAAATTACGGTTTTATCTGCTGAATCTTTTATTAAAATTGCTCATATCACTCAATTGTTGAGAAATATGTGCTTGTGAATACAGCTTCTAAGGGTTTATACTACTAATCGTTAAACCACTAATTTTTCAACTGCTAATCGTTATACTAGCATTTTTTTGGCGATACACACTGGTACACATTGAGGCAATCAAAATGATGTTTCTTGAACTTCATGAAGGCACGATTGGTTTGGACGATATAAAGCGTATCGTCCACAAGTTACTTGAGAACAAGGCGGTGTTTAGACAGTTAAGTCCACAACTTTACAATGATTTGGCTTATATCATCACCCCGACGCTCGCAAGCGACCACAATGAAGCCAATATCCGTGCCAAATTTCACGAAGTTGTGCAAAATTTTGTGATTCAAGGCGACAGTGGTCAGCCCATGCGGTTTTATCGTGATGAACAATTTAATCGCTTGTACTTTGCTGATGAAGCAGGCTGGAAAGAAGCGCAGGGTTTTGAAGCGCGGGAAATGGATGCAAGCTTACTGAAAAAACAATTACCTAAGCTTTAAAATCAGCTTTAAAAAAAGCTGTTAACAAGAGATTAGCAAAAGGACGGGCAAAGTGCCAAAACACTTCACATCCGTCCTTTCGTTTGCTACGGTCAACTAAGTACGCTCTCGCACAATGAAGGGACGAGTCAGCAAGTCTTCATACGTGCCTTTGATGAGGATATCTTTGCTCACCTGTTGGATATTGGTATAGCCACCAAATGCCATACTGATGTCCATCTCGTTGTAGATAATTTCAAGCGCGCGGCGCACACCGTCCTCGCCATATGCCCCCAAGCCATACAAAAACGACCGACCAATCATGGCGGCTTTTGCACCAAGGGCAATGGCTTTGAGCACCTCTTGACCTGAGCGTACGCCACTGCCCAAGAAAATCTCGCAGCTAGTGGCATGGCGTTGATGATAAAAAAATCTGCCAAGACATAATGAATTAAATTTTTAATATTATGCCAATAATCTATATGGGCTTTTCAGCTTAACGCTATAATATCCATGATGGAAAAAGGATAATATAACGTCTTGGTAGCGGTAACTAGCACAGGTATTTTATCAGCAAATTCCAGCATCTCTTGTTCTGGCAGCTCGGCAATATCAATCGACTGCCAGCGTATATCGGCAACGGCTTGTGCTTGCAGCAATAAGCTTTCAGCGATTTCACACAGATGACAGCCCACTGTGCCATATAATCGCCAAGTAGTTGGGTCAGGCATAATTTGCTCGTGGATGTTTGTCATGTTTTGCGTGTCGAAGTCGGACATATTCTGCCTTAGCATATAGCCAAAAATGCCATAATACGTTATATTTTTAGCTTAAGCCATCGCTGCTTTTGCCCCCGCCGCTAGGAACACACCGTGACCAAACCCGCTACCAAAATGTCGTTAAAGCCCAAACGTGTCAACACAGCTTTACCACCCACCAACCGCGGTATCGGTGTTGGCGGCTGGTTCAAGCGTATTTTGCTCATTGTTATTGCCTGTTTTGTTGCGTTTCATGTCATAGTTGCCGCCTTATTGGTTGTCTGGAAAACCCAGCCTATCAACAACAGCATGTTCATGATACTGTATCGCTTGGGCAATTTTGCCCCTGTCAGTCAGACCTGGGTGGATGATAATCAAATTTCGGTGAATGTAAAACGCGCGGCGATTGCCAGTGAAGATGCCAACTTTGTCAATCATGCTGGCTTTGATGTGCAGGGCATTGAGAATGCGATTAAGAAAAATGAAAAAGCGGGGGCTATCAGCGCGGGCGGCTCAACCATTAGCCAACAGCTTGCCAAGAATTTATTTTTATACCCCAATCGCTCGTATTTTCGCAAAGGCGAAGAAGCGTTAATTACCTTGATGATTGAAAATATGTGGACCAAAGAGCGGATTTTGCTTGCTTATCTCAATGTCGCAGAGTTTGGCAAAGGCGTGTATGGCATTGAAGCAGCCGCTCAGCACTACTACCATAAGTCGGCAGCGCATTTAACCAAGCGACAAGCCGCATCTTTGATTGCCATGCTACCTAATCCCAAATATTTTGAAGACAACCGTAACGACCGCCGCCTACTTAACAAAACCCAAATTATTTTACGGCGCATGGGTGCGGCAGATTTGCCCGACACGGAATAGTGAAGAAACTCATGTATCATTACACGCTTATCATTACATTGTTAACTTTACACTGTTAAAAATGCTTGACCATAAAAGGACTGTGCTATGCCAAACACTGCCAAACAAGATAAACCCAGCGAAGAGTATGTATCAGAAATTAATCCGATACTAGGCTTTAACAGCATTTGCTACCCAAACGTGTTTGAATACCAACAAGACGATAGTGAGCTGTACTTTAATCGTGAATTGTCACTGTTACAATTTCATCAGCGGGTACTCGCCCAAGCCACCAATCCCCGCCACCCACTGCTTGAACGACTGTTTTTCTTGATCATTTTTTCATCCAATTTAGATGAATTCTTTGAAATCCGTGTCGCAGGCTTGATGCAAAAAGTACAAATGGGCGATGTGGTGAGCAGTATCGATGGTATGCGTCCCAGTAAGGTTTTGTCATATATCTCTGAAATCGCCCATCATGCGGTGGATAAGCAATACCGTATTTTAAATGATGAAATTCTGCCTGCACTGGCGGAGCAAGACATTCGCTACCTAAAACGTGATGAATTGACCCAAGAGCAAGCCGCATGGGTAAAAAAATACTTTGCCGAGCAAGTCGCGCCCGTGCTGACGCCGATTAGTATTGACCCTGCACATCCTTTTCCTAGATTGGTGAATAAAAGCTTGAATTTTATGGTGGGCTTAGAGGGCAAAGATGGCTTTGGTCGCGATATTAACATGGCGATTGTCCCTGCACCCCGAAGCTTACCGCGGGTTATTCGCTTACCCAATGAACTGACAGGCGGTAAAGAACATCATATCATGCTCACCGCAGTGATTCACGGGCATATCGAAGACTTGTTCCCTGGCATGACGGTCACTGGCTGCCACCAATTTCGTTTGACCCGTAACGCCGATTTAGATTTATCCGATGATGTCGAAGACTTGGCGAAAGCGTTGGAAGGTGAGTTAGAGAACCGACGATTTGGTGCCAAAGTGCGCTTAGAAGTGACGACCTATTGCCCACAGCCGATGGTGGATTATCTACTTGATGAGTTTGGTTTAAGCCAAGAGCAGCTATACCGTGTCAATGGTCCTGTCAATTTGACGCGCTTGTTGTTTGATTTTAAAATCCCAAATTTGCGTTATCAGTCGTTTAATCATGCCATTCCCAAAGCGTTTCGCCGTGATAGCTTGGATAAAAATGAAAATGTGTTCCATGCCATTCGTAAGCAAGATGTATTGGTGCATCATCCGTTTCATTCGTTTTCACCCGTAGTCAACATTTTGCGCCAAGCCGCCAATGACCCCCATGTATTAGCCATCAAACAGACCCTTTATCGCTCGGGGACAAACTCTGAAATTGTCCAAGCGCTGGCGGAAGCTGCGCGTAAAGGCAAAGAAGTCACCGCGGTGATTGAGCTACGCGCGCGCTTTGATGAAAAATCCAACATTGAAGTAGCAAACTTTCTGCAGCAGGCTGGGGCAGTGGTGGTGTATGGCATCGTCGGCTACAAGACCCACGCCAAGCTGATGATGATTGTACGCCGTGAGGAAGATAAAATCCGCCGCTATGTGCATTTGGGCACAGGCAACTACCATGCGGGCAATGCCAAAGCTTATACCGACTACGGTCTATTTACCGCCAATGAAGCAATCACCGAAGATGTGCATAAAATATTTAACGAACTCACAGGCATGGGCAAACCAGCCAAAGTGCAAAAACTACTGCATGCCCCCTTCACCTTGCATGACAGACTCATGGGCTTTATCAACAACGAAATTGCCCATGCCAAAGCAGGCAAAGAGGCGCACATCATCATCAAGGTCAATGCGATGACCGAAAAATTACTGATTGACAAGCTATATGAAGCATCGCAAGCAGGCGTTAAAGTCAATCTGATTATCCGGTCGATGTGTTGTATTCGTCCGCAATTACCCGGCGTATCCGATAACATCACCGTGCGCTCTATCGTCGGGCGTTTTTTGGAGCATACCCGCGTGTATTATTTTGCCAATGGGCATCAAAATCCCAATGCTAATGGCAAACGTACCCACCGTTTATATTGCGCCAGTGCAGACTGGATGGATCGCAATTTGTTTAGCCGTGTTGAAGTGGCTTTCCCCATTGAAGACCCCATCGTCTTCAAACGCATTATGGAAGATTTACACAATTATCTCAAAGACAATGTCAATGCATGGGAGCTTGATGCCAAAGGTACATGGCGAGCGATTACCCCTGGTGAAGGTGAAGCAGCATTCTCGGCACAAGATTATTTATTGACCAAAATCACCAGAAAAGGCTAATTTTGCTAATCACAAGTTTGAGTCAATTACACCGCTATCTACAGAAGATGGCGGTTTTTTGTTGATGACTGCTTGAATTACACTCAAAGTTCAAAATTTACCGAATAGTAATAAATCTGCCAAAATTTCACACAGCTAAACACTTATCACATAGTGATAACAGCTTGTTACGCGAATACTTATCACTAACCGCCTTTATTTGCTACTATCAAATCATGAAATTATAAGTATAAAAGCGATTGAATTGGCTATTTTTTTTACATAAATTTAATCGCGTTCTATTTAAAAGTCTTTGATTAAAATCTTTGACTTGAATTGATATTAATAAAAAACATAAGGAAAATTACCATGTCACAGAATCAAGCACAAAACCAAGCACAGAATCAGTCAAGCAACCAAACCGAGATTCAAAAAGCCACAGAAAATGTGGATCCTAGTCAATTATCAGAAAATTTGGATAAACAAAATAGCGTGAAAGGTGAGCCACAAGACTTAGACAAAAGTGAAAACACCCCTTTTATTGACGAGTCATTGCGTACTGATAACCACTAGAATTTTAATTGTTAAACTTTTAAATACTAAGCTTTTAATCATTAAATTTTGAATAACTAATTTATACAGCTCAACCTATAAAAATAATAACTCATTGAGCGATAACAATTAATTAAAGGAATAAAAAATGCAAAATCAAAATAACGTAGAGATTGTAGACCCAAAAACAGGTGTCGCTGTGACCCCGCAAGCCGTTGTAGTAGAAGACAGTGTCACCCACCAATCGGGTGATGGATTGACCACAGGCATGTCGCCGTCAATGGAAACGCCCGATATTTTTGATAATACCCCACAAGCGGCGGTAAAAGTCCAATCCGCAGAAGACGTGGCGAATGGCGAATTATCGGATGAAAATGTAGCACGTATTTCTGAGGAAGAGGCGCAGAAATTACAGCAAACTGCCCAAGCCAATCTCAATGCAGAAAATTCACTTCATACGTTATCAGATGGTAGTGTAGATATCGACCGAGATCAGTAATTTTCGATATCACTAAGTTGAGTTTAAGCATGTTGTTGGGTGGATAGCAAAATTGATACCAAAAAAGGAATGACCATGAATTTACCAGAAGCACAAACCAAACACGTTAATTTAGGCGATAAGTCTGCCGAGTTTGTCGATCGTCGTAATCAACCGGGACAAGCGTTCGATGATAATGTTAATGAACATACCATTGGCGGGGACGCGGTTGGTAATGAACAGCTAAAAAGCGACACCATTAATGAGCGCAATCTTTATAGTACCCCAGAAAATGCCCAAAAACGCACTATTAATCCTGATGGCTCTATTCCAAGCGTTGGTAGTGAGTGACAGTAAATGGCAGTGAGTCAGTTTAAGGATTAAATTGTAATTGTAATAGCTAACCATCCACCCCATTTGATGGTTAGCTTTTTTTATCGTTACAGTCTATAAAAATCTCACGCAATCCAACCTCATGCAATCCAACTGGGTACCCCACTATGAAAGCGTAATTCATCATCGGGTTCATTGATGAGCTGCGCCTCTACTTGACGAAAAAACGCCACCCGCGCATCAATCGGCTCGTCACTGATACTTTGTGCCAATGCCAAATAATCTTCAAAATGTCGACTTTCTGATTTTAGCAAATAGCGATAATATTTTGCCAAACGCTCATCCTCAATCACTTGTGACAGTGCCCAAAAACGTTCACACGATCGCGCTTCGATGAAAGCACCAATAATTAACGTGTCTATCATCGCTTGCGGCTCGTAAGTGCGTTTATGTTTGAGCATACCTGCGGCGTAGCGACCTGCAGCAATATGTTGCCATGCTTGTCCCCGCTCTGCCATCAATCCCATCACTTGCTCATAATGGAGCATTTCTTCTCGAATCAGCTGAGCAAGCTTTAATTGCAGCTCGGTATGCGACATATAGCGAAAAATCAAATTCATCGCGGTGCCTGCGGCTTTTTTTTCACAATTGGCATGATCTTGGATGATGGTCGGCAAATCTGCCATTGCGGCTTTTAGCCATTTATCCGACGTCGTACAACCCAAAAACGCCAAAACAGGGGTGATATCAATGGGTTTTGGCTGATAGACAGAGTTATCGTTATCCAAGTCGATGACGGCTAATTCATCAAAACTGCTGTCCGTTTGTACTGGATTATTGATAAGAGCGGAATTTGACAAGGGGTTACTCACTTATTCACAAGTTAATAAAGTGATATTTTACCAAAAATCAGCGATAAAACCCTTAGCACAAAAATTTATATATAACGATTATTTAAAAAATAAATAGTTTTTATTTCTTTATTTTTATAAATGATGTTCGTATAATCAAATGTGAATTTTTTGCTATTTTAGGTCATAACATAAGGAAAAATGCCATGTCAGAACGCGTTCAAAAGGGTAGTCTAGCGATTGATACACAGCTTTATAACTTCATTGCCAATGAAGTTACACCAGTCGTAGGCATCGATAACGAAAAATATTGGCAAGATTTTGAAAAAATTGTCCAAACATTCCAACCCCGTAATAAAGCATTGTTGGCAAAACGTGACGAGATTCAAACCCAAATCGATGACTGGCATGACAACAACCCCGCTAGTAACGGCCAAATCGACAAAGCCGCTTATACCCAATTTTTAAAAGACATCAACTACATCGTCCCAGAAGGCGATGACTTTTTGGTTGAAACCCAAAACGTGGATGACGAAATCGCCCATATCGCAGGCCCACAGTTAGTGGTACCTGTACGCAATGCACGTTATGCGCTAAACGCAGCAAATGCGCGTTGGGGCAGCTTGTATGATGCGCTATACGGTACTGATGTCATCGATGAAACCAATGGCGCAGAAAAAGGCAAAGGCTACAACCCTGTTCGTGGTGCCGAAGTCGTAAAATACGCCAAAAACTTCTTGGATGCCAACTTTGCCTTAGCTGAGGGTAAATATGCTGACGTCACCGGTTTTAAAGTTGAAGACGGTAAATTAGTGATACTCCAAGGCGATAAAACCACCTCACTAGCCCAGTCAGAAAAATTCGCGGGTTTCCTAGGCGATGCGGCCAACCCAACGGGTATTTTACTGAAAAATAACGGCTTGCATGCCGAAATCCAAATTGACCCATCAAGCCATGTGGGTAAAGATGACCCTGCAGGCATCAAAGATGTCTTGATGGAAGCTGCGGTTACCACCATTCAAGACTGTGAAGACTCAGTCGCTGCCGTTGACGCTGAAGAGAAAGTAGAAGTATATCGCAACTGGTTTGGCTTGATGAAAGGCGATTTGATTGACACCTTTGAAAAAAATGGCAAACAAACCACTCGTACCATGAACCCTGACCGTGAATACACCGCGCCAGATGGTGGAAAAATCACCTTGCACGGTCGTTCAGTGATGCTGATTCGTAATGTCGGTCACTTGATGACCAACCCCGCGATTTTAGTCGATTTTGAAGGCAAACAAGAAGAAATTTATGAAGGTATCATGGATGCGCTAATCACACCACTGTGTAGCCTGCCAGATATTTTGGGTAAAAATAGCTTAAGCAATTCACGTACAGGTTCAATGTATATCGTAAAACCAAAAATGCACGGTCCGGAAGAAGTGCAATTTACGGTAGATTTATTCTCAGCGGTAGAAAAAGCGTTAGACCTACCCGAGAATACCTTAAAAGTCGGTATCATGGATGAAGAGCGCCGTACTACCGTTAACTTAAAAGAATGTATCCGCGTTGCTAAAAACCGCGTTATCTTTATTAACACAGGCTTTATGGATCGTACTGGTGACGAGATGCACACCAGTATGAAGGCGGGTCCCTTTGTCCGTAAAAACGACATGAAAAATACCGATTGGCTCAATGCTTATGAGCGTTGGAACGTAGACATGGGCGTCAAATTAGGCTTACCTGGTAAAGCGCAAATCGGTAAAGGCATGTGGGCAAAACCTGACAACATGAAAGAAATGGTTGCCACCAAGTCCAATCATCCAAAGTCAGGCGCGACTTGTGCCTGGGTACCATCGCCGACGGGCGCGACGCTTCACGCCATGCACTACCATGAAACCAACGTCATGGACGTGTTAGATGATATCAAAAACCGCGAGCCCGCCAAGCTTGATGACATTTTGACCGTGCCACTTGCTACGGATACCAACTGGACAGATGAGCAAAAAACTGCCGAGCTTGAAAACAATATTCAAGGTATTTTAGGATATGTAGCGCGCTGGGTTGACCAAGGCGTTGGCTGTTCTAAAGTACTAGATATTGACGACGTTGCCTTGATGGAAGACCGTGCTACCTTGCGTATTTCTAGCCAGCACGTTGCCAACTGGCTAGCGCATGGGGTTGTGACGCCTGAGCAAGTGGATGACGTACTCAAACGTATGGCAAAAATGGTCGATGAGCAAAGCAAAGACGATCCCGCCTATATCCCAATGGCAAATGACTATAACACTTGGGCATACAATGCAGCGCGTGATCTTATCTTCAAAGGTACAGTACAACCCAGCGGATATACTGAGCCATTGTTACATCAAGCTCGTCTTAATCTCAAAGCTAACTAGATTTTAGCAAATCAAACATATCAATCATTCAAAAAACCATCAGATTTGTAACTGATGGTTTTTTTATGGCATAAAAATATTGCAAAATGTTTCAGAGTGAATTACTCTGATTTCACAAGGAAAGTTTTAGATTCTGTTAACTTTTTCATTGTTTTGTAACAAATTGTTGGCAAAATATATCTAGACAAAAGAATTGCTACGCATCTGTGTAGTTTTACCTAGGATACTGTGGAGAAATCCTTATGAAAAAAATCGCAATCGCTTCAGCCATCGCTTTAGCTTCAATCACTGCTGCCCATGCTGCACCTACTGTATATGGTAAAGTCTTATTAACTGGCGAATATACAGATGTTGATGATAAAACTGCTAAAAATGATGATACTTCTAGTACAAAATTAGTTTCTAACTCTTCACGTATTGGTTTTAAAGGTGAAGATGATCTTACTGATACTACTAAACTTGTGTATCAATTGGAATACGGTATTGATGTTGATGCTGATAGCAATGCCCGTAAAACCAACCAACAATTTTACTCTCGTAATACATTCATCGGTTTAGCTCATAACACTATGGGTACTTTACTTGCCGGTCGTCACGACACACCATTTAAACTAACTAAAGGCAGTGTTGATGTATTCAATGATTACGATAACGTAGCGTTAGGTAAGCTAATGGCGGGTGAACAACGCGTTGACAACGTGATTGCTTATAAATCACCAACATTGGTAGGTATGCCAGTTACCTTTTTAGGCGCGGTGAGCCTCGATGAATGCTCTAAAAATGATGATGATAAATGTGTAGCTACGCCAGCTGTTGCAGCCGTTGCACCACAAGCGATTTATGATGTGACTGGTAAAGATATTATTGGTTACACTAAAGGTACACCAGCAAAACCTGCCGTCTATCGTGACAAGAAAAATGCTTACTCTGCAATGGTAAACTATGACCAAAATGGTGTATATATCGGTTTAGGTTATGACAATTCAGTATATGGTAAAGATACAAGTGGATGGCGTTTAGCGGGCTCAGTAGACATGGGCAAAATGAACATGGTTGATGGTCTAACACTGGGTGCGCTATATCAAGATTATGACTTTAACACTGATGATAATGAGAAATCATGGCTGTTAAGCGGTAAATACAAAATTGGGGCAACGCCATGGGCGGTTAAAGCACAATATATTGACACTTCAAACCAAAGTGGCGTGAAAGACCGTGATGCTACTGAAGTTGCGTTAGGTGCTGAATATAGCTTTAACAAAGCTACCAAAGGTCACTTGTACGCTGCACAAATCGATACTGATAATGTTTCAGATAGAACAATCGTGGGTGGTGGCTTAGAATATAAGTTCTAATATATCTAACTTTTAGATTGCTGTAAAAGCTAACTAATTTTTTAGTTAGCTTTTTTATTTTCATTAACGCTAAAAAATTAATTAAAAAAAATATGATTTAATACTAGAAAGAATATTATGTCACTAAGATTAAAAATAAACTTACAATCACGTAAAAATTAAAAAAACTATTGCAAAATATTTCAAAATTGTTATCCTAGTAGTTAGAAGTAGGTTTTTAGTAATTAGTACGAATAAAATGTAAATATATTCATACTTTATTGCTAGACTTATACAGTTAATAGTTGACGCTATTAATAATAATCAAAGTAAAGATTTTCTTGCTTTGGTCGTTCGGAGAGGTAGTGGTGCTGACAAGTCACCAGTTATCTAAAATTTGTTTTTCCTTATAGAGATGTCCTATGAAAAAATTACTTTTAGCCACAGCCGTCGCTGCACTTTCAGTTTCTGCTGCCCATGCTGCTCCAACAGTTTACGGTAAAGCGTTAGTTACAGTTGATTATTCTGATTTTGACGATGAATCAACTACTAAGTTGAATTCTACTGCCTCGCGTATTGGTTTTAAAGGTGCCGAAGCACTAACAGCTAATACTGACTTGGTATACCAATTAGAGTATGGTGTTGAAATTGATAGTGACAACGGTGGCACTGTGAAAGGCAAATCACAAAATCAATTTCATTCACGTGACACTTATTTAGGTCTATCTAACAAACAATATGGTACTTTGGTTGCTGGTCGTTTGTCTGCAATCGATGACAACATCAATTACGTTAGCCAAACTGTAGGTCAATACGACGGTTTCAATGCGGCCTCTTGGGATGGTGACCGTGTAAACAATGCGATGGCTTACTTTTCACCAGCCTATAACGGTCTTCAATTCATGGGTATGTATGCATTTAAAGAGGATAACGCATCTGATTTACCCACAGATGCAGAAGCGTTTGGTGTAGGTGTGAAGTATGAGCCAGCAAATCAACCATTCCGTGCTGGTGCAACCTACATCAAATCAGGTGATTTCAATACTACTCGCTTAAGCGGTGCCTATGACTTAAATAACCAAATTGGTCTTGGTGCATTGTATCAAATCAGTGATTTAGACACTAGTGACAAAGAAAACTTGGCTGCAGTAAGTGCAACCTACAAAACTGCAACGCCTTGGACAGCCTATGCGCAAGCTGAAATGACCTCAAATGTTGGCGGTGTTGATGGTGATGACGCACAGCGTTTAGTATTAGGTGGTAAGTATGCATTCAATGCCAATGCAACGGGTCACGTATACGCTGGCTACTCAAATCTAGAGCAAGAAGGTCAAGATGACCAAGACGGTTTTGGTATCGGTACTGGTATCGAATACAGATTCTAATCTTTACTAGAATTTGCTATCAAAAAATCCACTCAGCGATGAGTGGATTTTTTTATGAGTGAACTATTTATTGATAAAAATAATTTTTTGCTAAACTTAGGCATTTTCGAGTAAAATTCTTTTTTACCAACGAGCGAAATAGATAACATGACAAAATTCATCTTTGTAACTGGCGGTGTCGTTTCTTCACTTGGCAAAGGTATCACCGCTGCATCGGTAGCCGCGATTCTCGAGGCACGTGGTCTGAAAGTCACCATGACCAAAATGGACCCTTATATCAATATTGATCCAGGTACAATGAGCCCGTTTCAGCATGGTGAAGTATTTGTTACCGAAGATGGCGCAGAGACTGACCTTGATTTGGGTTATTACGAGCGTTTTTTGC
The DNA here is from genome assembly GCF_032097965.1 of Moraxella sp. CTOTU49803. Classification (NCBI taxonomy): domain Bacteria; kingdom Pseudomonadati; phylum Pseudomonadota; class Gammaproteobacteria; order Moraxellales; family Moraxellaceae; genus Moraxella; species Moraxella sp. CTOTU49803. Next base: position 217,626 of record NZ_DAMCJP010000002.1, read on the forward strand.
GCCACTCAAAAATGACCCAGCGCAACAACTTTACCAGTGGGCGTATTTATTCGGCAGTGATTGAGAAAGAACGTCGCGGGGATTATTTGGGCGGTACGGTACAGGTCATTCCGCATATTACCGATGAAATCAAAGCGCGTATTCGTGCCAGCGGCGAAGGCTACGATATTGCGATGATTGAAATCGGTGGTACTGTCGGTGATATTGAAAGCTTGCCATTCATGGAAGCGGTGCGTCAAATGCAAGTTGAACTTGGCCGCAACAATGCGATGCTGATGCATTTAACCCTAGTGCCTTATATCGCGAGTGCAGGCGAGAGCAAAACCAAACCAACACAGCACTCAGTCAAAGAATTACGCAGCATTGGCTTGCAGCCTGATGTGCTAATTTGTCGTAGTGAACATGCGATTAGCGATGATAATCGCCTAAAAATTGCATCGTTTACCAATGTTGAGCAACGTGCCGTTATCCTTTGCCCAGATGCCAAATCCATTTATCAAATTCCAAGTATCCTGCATGCCCAGCATTTAGATGATTTGATTTGTGAACGCTTTGGGTTAGATACCCCAGAGGCGGACTTGAGTGATTGGCACCAGTTTACCCAAGCGTTGTTAAATACCCAAGAAACCGTAACTGTGGCGATGGTGGGTAAATACGTCGAACTGCCTGATGCTTATAAGTCAATCAATGAAGCCTTGCTACATGCGGGCGTGGCAAACAATGTCAAAGTCAATATTGACTATGTCGATGCTGAAAAACTTGAAAATGATGACAGCCTGTTTGAGCATATTAAATCTGCCGATGCTGTGCTTGTTCCTGGTGGATTCGGTGAGCGCGGCACCTTGGGTAAAATGAAAGCAATTCGCTATGCCCGCGAAAACAATGTGCCTTATTTGGGGATTTGTTTGGGAATGCAATTAGCCGTCATTGAGTTTGCGCGCAATGTATTAGGTTTAGACGCCAACTCAACAGAGTTTGATAAAAAAACCAAGGCGCCATTGATTGGTTTGATTACAGAATGGTTTGATGAAAAAGGTGAACTACAAGTGCGTAGTGACGCCTCGGACTTAGGCGGTACCATGCGTTTGGGCGCCCAAAAAGCCGAGCTTGTGGAAGACAGCAAACTGCGTCAAATCTATGGCAGCCCTGTGATTACTGAGCGTCATCGTCACCGCTATGAAATGAATGGTCGCTATATTGAACAGCTGGAAAATGCCGGTATGAAAATTTCTGGTTATTCAGCCAAACAGCATTTGGTCGAGTCAGTGGAAATTGCCAATCATCCTTGGTATGTGGCGGTACAATTCCATCCAGAATTTACCAGCCAGCCACGCGGTGGTCATCCATTGTTCAATAGCTTTGTTGCAGCGGCGAAACAAACCAAAAAATAGTATTTATGATGCACAAAAAACCATCTGTTACAGGTGGTTTTTTGTTTTTAGCCATTGCCTATAGCCAATTATGCTATAGTGACAATCAATAAAAACTTTGACAACATACTGAGAGCCCTATGACCACTAACTTACCGACACCACAATCCCATATTCAGCTCAATGATATCACCATCGGCAATGATCAACCGTTTGTGCTGTTTGGCGGCATGAATGTACTAGAAAGCAAAGACTTGGCATTTGAAATTGCTGAAAGCTATATTGAAATCTGTAAGCGCTTAAATATCGGCTATGTGTTTAAGGCAAGTTTTGATAAAGCCAATCGCTCAAGCTTGTACTCGTTTCGTGGTCCAGGTCTGGAAAAAGGTATCGAATGGCTAAGCGATATCAAAAAAACCTTCAATGTGCCCATTATCACTGACGTACACGAGCCGTACCAAGCTGAGCCTGTGGCAGCGGTGGCGGATATTATCCAGTTGCCCGCGTTTTTGAGCCGCCAAACCGACTTGGTAGCAGCGATGGCAAAAACCGGTGCGATTATTAACGTCAAAAAAGCGCAGTTTTTGGCACCCCATGAGATGAAGCATATCATCAATAAATGCCTTGAAGCCGGTAATGATAAAATCATCTTATGTGAACGCGGTAGCGCGTTTGGCTATAACAATCTCGTTGTCGATATGCTGGGGTTTGACACTATGAAAAAAATGCAGGTTCCCGTGTTTTTTGATGTGACCCATAGCTTGCAGCAGCCAGGGGCAAGAGCAGATAGTGCAGGCGGTCGCCGAGAACAGATTACCACGTTAGCACGTGCTGGCATGGCAACAGGATTGGCAGGGTTATTTTTGGAAGCGCATCCAAATCCTGATGTTGCCAAATGCGATGGTCCTTGTGCGCTGCGGCTGAGCCAGCTTGAGCCGTTTTTGGCCCAGTTAAAACAGCTTGATACCTTAGTCAAAGGGTTTGAGGTGTTAGATACCCACTAATTTTTACGCAAGTTTTAAACACAAATTTGCAACGCCTTGTTATTAAAATGCTATCAATCAATAACGAGGCTTTTTTTTGGCTATGTTATAGTGCTAGATTACAGGACTAGAAAAATATTTTATCACCCACCGCATAAATACAGGAATAACCATGGCAATTCAAACAGTCGCGTATGATTTAAAAGGCATTAATGACCCTGCAGGCTATGAGGAAGTCATGAAAGCGTTAACCACCATCGGCGGGGTGCAGGCAGTACATCTTGAGCCTGAAAATCATCGCGTGATTGTCAGCTTTGATGATACCCAGACGTCAGTTTTTGCTTTCAAAGCTGCGCTGACCAATGTTGACTATATTACCGAGCCTTTCCCGATTGAAGCACCTGCCAACCCTGCCAACAATCGTACTTTAGCGGGTGATTTGGCAAAAGATGGTAGACTTTCCTAAACTAAATCGCTTGTTCAGTAGCTACGCTCGGTGTGGCAAGTGTGCTTGGTCACTGAGTTATCCTGTACGCCATCTTGTAAGCCCTCTAGAATACTACAGGTAGGCGAGCCGTCTCCCAAACAACTATCGTGCCATCCTTGCAGGGTGGCTTTCATTGATTGTAACCGCTGTATTTTATCGTTTAGTTCATCGATGTGATTGCGCGTTAATGCTTTGACTTTGGCATTGCTACGCTGCTTGTTGTCTTGTAGAGCCAATAACGCTTCAATCTGCGCTAATGAAAATCCCACATCACGGGCATGTTTGATAAATTTTAGACGCTGTAATTGGGTATCGCTAAAAATACGGTAACCGCTGTCAGTGCGTTGGATGCTTTGTAATAAACCGAGTTTTTCATACTCACGAATTTGTCTAGGCGATAACTCAGTCAATTTAGCGACTTCATTAATATTCATTTTTTGCTTGACCTTGACCTAATGTTAAGGTTTATAGTAATACCACAGTGTGATAAATCAATCTTTTTTTTAAAGAACGTAAAAAAATCAACCTGAAGGATATGAATATGAATAACATCATGGGTTTGCCATGGCTGGTGGCATTAGTGCTAGGTATGACGGCGTGTACAAAAAATGACACTACCCAAACTGCAGCGACAGCATCAAGTAGCCATGCTACAAGTACCAATGCGAGAAGTGCCGATGCGAGCATGACCCAAGCGCAGTCAATGCATCATATGGCTTCGGCAGCGGATACGCAGTCACAATCACAGCCGCCGCATATCATGGCTTATATGGATATCATGAATAAAATGCACCAAGCCATGTCAGCAGGGGTGCAAGCTAAGAATGCCGATGTCGGCTTTGCCAAAGGCATGATACCGCATCATGAAGGCGCAATTGCGATGGCAAAAGTGGAGCTGCAATATGGCAAAGATGCCGAGATGAAAGCCCTTGCGCAAAAAATCGTCGATGCCCAGCAAAGTGAAATCAGCGTCATGCAAAACTGGTTAGCTAAAAACGAATCAAGTCAGGTAGCGGCGAGCAATGCCAAAGAAATAACGCAAGCCTATCAGCAAAAAGATATGGGCAACCATGATACCATGATGCAAGGGACTATGGACGCCAATCCTGATATTGCCTTTGCCAAGGGTATGATACCGCATCACCAAGGCGCAATTGATATGGCAACGATAGAGCAAACCTATGGTAAAAATCCAGCGATGCTAACACTCGCCAAGCAGATTAAACAAGCGCAAACGCCAGAAATCAAACAAATGCAAGATTGGCTTAGCAAACAAGCCCATTAACTAAAAAAATAGCCACCTAAAACCACCAAAAAAAAGGAGCGTAGTATGACAACCCAAACCATCACATTAAATATCCAAGGCATGACTTGTGGCGGCTGCGTCAAAAGCGTAACCAATGCCCTCAATCAAGTGGCAGGGGTGCAATCTGTCGATGTCAGCCTTGATCATAACAACGCAACCATCAGCTTTGATGACAGCCAAGTACAACAAAGCGCGCTTAAAGAAGCGATTGAAGACGCTGGCTTTGACGTAGTATAACGACGCCATACAAAGACACCATACAAGGACTCCATACAAGACAGACACTATCATGACTACCCAATCGATCACCCACGCGTCAGACAACGCCCATACCGAGCAAATCATTCTTGATATTGATGGCATGACTTGTCAAGCCTGTGCCAGCCGCATCGAAAAAGTGCTCAATAAAAAGCCTGCGATAGTGAAAGCCGATGTCAATTATGCCAATGAAGTAGCGCAGGTGCAGTTTGATGCATCACAAACCAACGCCGAGCAGATTGTAGAATGGGTGAAAAAGACAGGCTATGAGGCAAAAGTACAGCCGCAGAACGCGCTATTTGAGCATGAAGCCCATGAGCAGACAGTGCCCTACACCTTGATTGCGGTTTGGATTTGCTTGCTGCCTTTTTTGATTGGCATGGCAGGCATGATGATGGGCAGTCATGCACTGATGCCGCCGCTGTGGCTACAATTTGTGTTGGCAACTATCGTACAGTTTGGCTTGGCGATGGGGTTTTACAAAAGTGCCTGGGCGAGTATCAAAGGCGGTCTTGCCAATATGGACGTGCTGGTGGTGCTTGGCACACTGACAATTTGGGCATACTCGACCTATAGTTGGTTGAGCTATCTGCAAACCACAGCCCAAATGGGGCATGATGGGATGGCGCATAGTATGCCCCATGTGTATTTTGAAGCCAGCGTGATGGTAATTGCCTTTGTCAAAATGGGGAAATACCTAGAAGCCCGTACCAAAAAACACAGCCTAAATAGCATCAATTTGCTATTAGCGCTCACCCCTGAGCAAGTGGAAGTTAAAAGCCCCAATCCACAAAGCCAAGATGCACAGTGGCAAACCCTGCCCCTTGATCAAGTCACGGCTGGTCAAATTTTACGTGCTAAAGCAGGTACTCGCATTGCCACTGATGGCATCGTCACCTTTGGCGAAGGCTGGTGTGATGAAAGCCATTTGACGGGTGAATCAGTGCCCCTGTCTAAACATATTGGCAGCACGGTGCTGGCAGGTGCCATGGTAGAAAACGGCAGCTTTGAATACCAAATCACCGCCAAAGGTAGCCAAACACGGCTCGGTGATATGATACAGGCGCTCAACGACGCACAAGGCAGTAAAGCTCACATCGCCCGTCTCGCAGATAGAGTCGCAGGTATCTTTGTGCCGGTGGTGGTTGCCATCGCTTTGTTAACTTTTTTTGCCAATTATTGGTTCTTAGGCGCGTTTGACACGGCACTTATGCGCGCGGTGTCCGTGTTAGTGATTGCTTGCCCCTGTGCATTGGGACTGGCGACGCCGGCAGCCATCATGGCGGGCATGGGTGTGGCAGCACGCTCAGGGGTTTGGTTTAAAGATGCGCAAGCCTTAGAAGCGGCAGGCGCAATTGATACAGTAGTACTCGATAAAACAGGCACCATCACCCAAGGCAAACCCCAATTATCTGCAGCGTACCTGATAGATGACAATCTAAAACTGTTTAACTTAGACAAAGCCGCACTGCTGCAGCTCGTTGCCAGTGTCGAGCGTCATGCGAACCACCCGCTTGCGACCACGCTAGTGAACTATGCTGAATCCTATACTAAGCAAACTGATACGCCTCAAAGTCCAGCGGCATTTACCATAAGCCATGTAGAGACAGTGCTGGGGCAGGGGATACAGGCACAGGTAGCCACGATTGGGCGGGTGAAAATCGGCACGCCAAGTTTTGCCAACCTTCAGTTGCCTGCAGCGATTATCCAAGCCAATCCCGTTTGGCAAATTGCCAGTCAAGGGGCGGTAAGTATCAATGACACCCCTGTGGCAGCTTTTGCGCTAGCCGACGAGCTTAAACAAGACAGCATTAAGGTGATTGCGTCGCTGCAAGCCCATCATCTAGATGTGGTAGTGATGAGTGGTGACAAGCAATCGGTGGTGGATTATGTGGGTCAGCAGATTAACGCCAGCAAGGCACTTGGCGAGCTGTCGCCACGTGACAAAGCGCAGCGCATTGATGAATGGCAACAACAAGGCAAAAAGGTGGCAATGGTGGGCGATGGGGTGAATGATGCCCCCGCGATGGCGACGGCGACTGCAAGTTTTGCGGTAGAAGGGGCAACCGATATTGCCAAGCATAGCGCCACGGCAAGGCTGATGGGCGAGTCGCTCAAACATGTCGATTATGCGGTCACAATTGCTCGCGCAACCCTGCGTAATATCAAGCAAAACCTATTTTTTGCGTTTATCTATAATTGCCTTGGTATACCGTTAGCGGCGTTTGGGCTACTCAATCCAATGATTGCAGCCGCAGCGATGGCGCTGAGCTCAATTTCTGTACTACTCAATGCCTTGCGACTCACCCGCATGAAGGTCATTTCCTAACGGCTTATGGTTGTTTTGACAACCTGTTGGGGCTGGTTTTACTTGGCTAGGCATGACTATGCATCACCTATAGGCGATAGTGATAAGCTGCTAAAACCTGTTAAAATGTGCTATGATAAACCCACCCCATTTGTATTTTAACAATCCCATTGTTGATTGTGACAGCCAAGGAAAATACCATGTACGCTGAAGAAACCACCACCAATAACCAAATCAAAGATATCATTGCCCGCGAAATTTTGGACTCACGCGGCAACCCAACCATTGAAGCCGATGTGATTTTAGCGGATGGTACTATAGGTCGTGCAGCAGCACCATCGGGGGCATCGACAGGCTCACGTGAAGCGCTTGAGCTGCGTGATGGTGACGCATCACGCTATCTAGGTAAAGGGGTCAAAAAAGCCGTTGCCAACGTCAATAGTGAAATTCGTTCATCACTCGTTGATATGGACGTATCAAAACAACAAGACATTGACAACAAATTATTAGCGCTTGATGGCACAGAAAACAAAGAAAAATTGGGCGCCAATGCGACCTTAGCAGTATCTTTAGCAGCAGCCCGTGCCGCCGCACAATCACAAAAACTGCCACTTCACCAGTACATTGCCAACCTACGTGGGCAAACATCACTATCCATGCCTGTACCGATGATGAACATCCTAAATGGCGGTGCCCACGCGGACAACACCGTTGATATCCAAGAGTTTATGATTGAGCCTGTTAATTTCACCAGCTTCGGTGAAGCGTTGCGTGCGGGTACAGAAGTGTTTCATAGCCTAAAATCTGTGCTAAAAAAACAAGGCTTAAATACCGCAGTCGGTGATGAAGGTGGTTTTGCACCAAACTTACGCTCAAACGAAGAAGCGATTACTGTCATCATGCAAGCGATTGAGCAGGCAGGTTATACCGCAGGTAAAGATATTTACTTAGCGCTTGATTGTGCCTCATCAGAGTTTTACAAAAACGGTCAATACGTACTTGAAGGCGAAGGTAATAAAGCCTTTAGTTCAGAAGGTTTTGCGGATTATTTAGCCAGTCTTGTGAGCCAATACCCAATTATCTCGATTGAAGATGGTCTAGATGAAAGCGATTGGGATGGATGGGCGTACTTAACGCAAAAATTGGGCGACAAAGTGCAGCTCGTGGGTGACGATTTGTTTGTGACCAACCCAAAAATTCTACAAGAAGGTATCGACAAACACATTGCCAATGCGATTTTGATTAAATTTAACCAAATTGGTACTTTATCAGAAACCTTAGACGCCATTTATCTAGCGAAGAAAAATGGCTATGCCACCGTCATCTCACACCGCTCAGGTGAGACTGAAGACAGCACCATCGCTGACTTAGCCGTGGGGACAGCTGCAGGTCAAATCAAAACAGGCTCACTGTGCCGTTCTGACCGTGTTGCCAAATACAACCAACTGCTTCGTATCGAGCAGATGGTCACTGCAAGCTACCACGGTGCTGACGAGTTTATCGGTTTACGCAATCCAAAAGCCTAACTTTAAAAGCTTAAATTTTAAAGCTTAAATTTTAAAGCTTGATGAAGCATTGAAGTGATAAAAACCTTAACCCATGACATTGAATTTGCTACAATGCGTGGGGTAAGGTTTTTTTATGCCAAAAGTTTTTATTATTGAGTGCTGTCATGACTTATTTGCGTCAACTGTTTATGATTATTTTTGCGGTGATTGTGTTGGTATGTCTACAATACCAGTATTGGTTTGGCACCAATGGTCGTGGCGATTTGGCAGCGTTAAATAAACAAATCAGCGAACAGCAATCCATCAATAGTGATCAGCAAAAAGCCAATGAGGTATTGCTTGCCGATGTTAAAGACTTAAAAAACGGACTTGAAGCGGTGGAAGAACACGCTCGCTCTGATTTAGGTTTAATCAAACAAGGCGAAACTTTTGTGCAAATGTCGACCGCTAGCAGTGTGTATAGTACAGATGTGGTCACACCGACCGCCCACAACACCGCCACGCCTCAACCATAAAAACTGCCAAAGTTATATTTGTCTCAATTTTTACTGTCAACTGTTTACTTTATTGTTGAAAAGACGCCATGTCAGAACTTAGCACAATACCTGCCAATTTATCTAACAACTTTACGATTGACACCGTGGTCGTCGCTGCAGGCGTTGGCAAACGCTTTGGTAGTCAAATGCCAAAACAGTACGCCCATATTAGCGGTCAGACGGTGCTACAACACAGCATAGCGGCGCTAAGCAAAGTCCACCAGCTAAGCACTTGCTATTTGGTAGTTTCTGAAGAAGATACGATTGCCAAAACACTGGGCTTTAGCATGCCAATCGAGTGGGTGATAGGTGGCAAAGAGCGGATGAATTCGGTGTTTAACGCCGTGAAAACGATTTGGCAACAATATCAGAATCCGTTGAGTGACAAGACCTCCAATGATAAAGCGTTCAATGACAAAGCCTTTAGTGAAAAAGCTAGTCATCATGCGTATGATAATCATTGGGTGCTGATTCATGATGCTGCGCGTCCTTGTGTCAATCCGAGCGATATAGAAAAATTGATCACACAGACCACGCAGCAATTTTCGCAACAGTCGCATCAACAGTCACAACAAGAACGAGCGCAGGAGTCGGCGGGTGGCTTATTAGCAATACCGGTACGCGATACGGTCAAACAAATCATCCATGCACAAGACAAAGTGTTGTCACAAAAAACGCTTGATCGCAGTCAGTTGTGGCTAGCCCAAACCCCGCAGATTTTCCCATTGGCAACACTGTATGATTATCTGAGCCAAGCTATTGAGCAAACGATTGCATTTACTGATGAAGCCAGTTTATTTGAGCATTTTGGCAAACAGCCGTTATTGGTGGAAGGCAGTCATAGCAATATCAAACTGACGTTTCCAGAGGATTTGCAGTTTGCGCAGGTGTATTTGGCAAAACCTTAGCAAAAATGGCTTTGCAACAAATTGAGGTTACCGCTAAAAACCGCATAAGAAAGAAAAGAAGCCCATAATAAAAAAAGCGCACGAGCAAAAAACGGGAAAGAGAATTTATAAAGCTACAAAAACAAAAAAGCCATACTAAATTAGCATGGCTTTTTAACTGTATTTTTTAGCGTTAACACTAAAAAAGATTGGCGTCCCCACGGGGATTCGAACCCCGGTTACCGCCGTGAAAGGGCGATGTCCTAGGCCTCTAGACGATGGGGACACTAGCACGCTTAGTTTATAGCGCGACCTCGACCGCTTTCACCGTTAATGTCGAAGTGGAGCGTATAATATATATTTTTATTTTTGCCGTCAACTGTTTTTTATGTATTTTTTTATATTTTTAAAAATTAGCCCACAATTCGGTACCTCATGATACTTGGTAGAGAGGCAGGACAAGCGCATTAGCTAACTAATGCGCTTAATTACAGTGTTGTCTAAAAAGTGTTGTCTAAAAATTTCACACCGTGCTTATTAGTGATTTTTCTGATGCGACTCAGATGTTGTATGAGCACGCGTCGTATGAGATTGCGGCGGCAGATTAGCGGCTTTATTTTTTAAGTGATAGCGAATCCAAAAATGGGTTACGATGCTAATCACAATCGATAAACTGATAAAACCTAAAATGGTCATCCAGATTTGACTATCTACTTGCATACTTGATCCTTGTGAGACAATCTAAGTTAACGCTGATTATCGATGCGCTGGCTATCAATACTTTGATTAGCTCCCATTGTTTGATTACGAATCGCATCATCGCGCTGTTTTTTCTTGAGTCGGAACGTTAGCCATAAATATGTTAATATGCCTAAGATTACGGCAGCAATCATATACATAATAATAGTAGTCCAAATACTGTTATCTACGCCCATGAAAGACTCCTTTTTATTATTGTTAGCATTAGTGTAACAGGTCTTAACAGCTATTTTACGTCATTCACGTAATGATGTGTGGTAGCGATGTTACTAGCTATTTTCAAACACTGTAATAAGCGTCTACAAAAGCACTTTTTTCACTTTTTCATATTTTTACGTTAAGATAATTGTCTAAAAAACGCTTTGGCAACTGACACGGTTGCAGCAAGGAAAATAATTATGAAAGTAGTCATCAGTGATGGCATCGAATACGCCCTAAATCTTAATTATCGTACCATCGATATTGAATCGACCGACTATACCAATATTGCAGCGATTGTGGTCACCATGACAGACTTACCGCGTGTGTATCAAGATATTGAAGATTTGGGTTTTGCTATTCCGATATTTGTGGCGATTGAATATGGTGATGTAGTGCCTGATGAATGGCTACCCAATGTGTATGGTGTGCTAGAGCTGGCAGATGACCAAAAGTTTTATAACGGACAATTGGTCAATGCAGCAGCGGCGGATTACATCGCCACGCTCGATCCGCCTTTCTTCCAAGCCTTGATGGACTACACCGACTATGGCAATGCGGCGTTTGACTGTCCTGGACACCAAGGCGGACAGTTTTTTCGTAAGCATCCTTCTGGCAGACGCTTTTATTTATACTTTGGGGAAACGTTATTTCGTGCCGATTCCTGTAATGCCGATGTCCGTCTTGGCGATTTGCTAATTCATGAAGGACCAGCTTTTGAGGCACAAGCGCATGCGGCGAAAGTTTTTAATGCGGATAAAACCTACTTTGTGCTCAACGGCACTTCCTCTTCCAATAAAATTGCGATTGGTGCCTTAGTGGCGCATGGTGATTTGGTACTGTTTGACCGTAACAATCACAAATCTGTGTACCAAGGCGCCTTAACCATGGCAGGTGGTACGCCTGTGTATTTAGAGACCGACCGCAATGCTTATGGTTTGATTGGCGGCATTCCTGCCCATTGTTTTGAGGAAGCCGAAATCCGTGAGCGTATTCGTGAAGTTGCGCCCGATAAAGCCGATGATGCCCGCCCATTTCGCTTGGCGGTAATTCAGCTGGGCACGTATGATGGCACTATTTATAACGCACGCCAAGTAGTAGATCGCATCGGGCATCTGTGTGACTATATTTTGTTTGACAGTGCTTGGGTGGGTTATGAGCAGTTTATCCCGATGATGCGTGATTGCTCGCCACTGCTGCTTGAGCTCGGTGAAAATGATCCTGGAATTTTGGTGACCCAATCGGTACATAAGCAACAAGCGGGCTTTTCTCAAGCCTCACAAATCCATAAAAAAGATAACCATATCAGCGGGCAAGCGCGTTATGTCAATCACAAACGCTTTAACAACTCGTTTATGATGCATGTGTCGACCTCGCCGTTTTACCCATTGTTTGCCTCACTTGATGTCAATGCCAAAATGCATGAAGGAAAAGCCGGTCAGCGCATGTGGCATGAGTGTGTCATCGGTGGTATCGAAGCACGTAAAATGCTGCTAGACACTTGTACCATGATTTTGCCGTTTGTTCCGCCTACAGTAGATGGGCAAGCTTGGCAAGACTACGATACCGAAACCATTGCCCATGATATTCGTTTCTTCCGCTTTGAGGCAGGCGCACGTTGGCATGATTTTCAGCATTATGCCGATGACCAATACTTTATCGACCCCTGTAAATTGCTACTGACCACGCCAGGTATTGATATGCAAACCGGTGAGTATGAAGCGACAGGGATTCCTGCCGCGATTTTGGCGCATTATCTGCGTGAAAGCTCGGTCATTCCAGAAAAAGCCGATTTAAACTCGATTTTATTCTTACTGACGCCTGCCGAAACCTTGGCAAAATTCCAGCACTTGGTCGCCCGTATCGTCAGTTTTGAAAAGCACATTCGCGAAAACAGCCCCGTCACCCAAGTGTTGCCGACACTGGCTAAGGCATACCCGCAGTACCGCAAACTGACCATCAATGAACTATGCCAACTGATGCATAACTTCTATGCCAAACATCAGCTGAATAAACGACAAAAACAAATGTTTGAGCGCGAACATCGCCCCAAGGTTGCTATAAGCGCGTTTGATGCCCATAATGCCTTTATCCGTAATGAGGTTGAGCTGGTTGCGCTAACAGAAATTCGCGGACGGGTGGCGATGGAAGGGGCGCTACCGTATCCACCAGGGGTGTACTGTATTGTACCTGGCGAAGTGTGGGATGGGGCAGTGCTGGACTACTTCTTGGCATTGCAAGAAGGGGTTAATCGCTTGCCAGGCTTTGAGCCAGAAGTGCAGGGCGTGTACTGGGAGTATGACGATCAAGGTAAAAAGATTGCCTATGCCTATGTGTTAAAACAGTCTCACTAAATTTGATTGACGGTTTTTGATTCATAGGCTTTCTCGGTGAAGTCTATATTTGGCGTGTTTACAGCAGTAACCAATGGCGCAAAAATTGGTCTGTGTAGATGGGTGCGATGTTATTTAATTAAATGATAATCATTATTATTTACATTATCAATCTATTATTGGATAATGACGGCTCAATTTTTTAAGAGGCAGTCAAACAATGACAATGAAAGATTTTCGTATCTACATGAGGCTTGGGCACCGCTATGTTGGATTCTTTATGGTTGGCATTATGCTGGTCTATTCACTCAGTGGCATGTTGTTGGTATTTCGCGACACTGATTTTTTAAAATCTTCAAAAACTATCAAGCAAGTCGTGGCAACCAATCTTGATGAGAAAAATTTAGCCAAAACCCTAAAAATGAAAAACATCGATTTTAGGGAGCAGCAGGGTGATATACAGCTTTTTAAAGATGGACAGTACAATACTAAAACCGGTGAGGTGACTTATACCAGCAAAAAACTGCCCGTGGTATTAGATAAAATGGTGAATTTTCATAAAGCGCCCTCTAAAGGTAGCATGGGTGGGCTCAATGTATTGTTTGGTTTGAGTTTATTGTTTTTTGTGGTATCGAGTTTGTTTTTATTCACCCCAAGTTCCAAAATTTTTAAGCGTGGCTTGGCGTTTGTGGCGGTGGGAGCGATTATGTCGGTGATTTTGTTGCTGTTGTAAATTCACCTACTAACAAATTTGATAGGGTAGCGCCTTATGGCATAAAACCTATTGCGATATTGGTGCAATGGCTATGCCGCCATCGATTCACTGCGATGGCTTCACCCAGATGGATTGACCTCAATTTTGCCACAAAAAGTTTTTAAGCAGCGTTTTGGCGCCTTCGGTGGCGAAGGATTCTGGGTGATATTGCACCCCTTGAATCGGATAGTCACGGTGGCGAATGCCCATGATTTCATCGCCTGCTAGACTGGCATCTTTGAGGTTTTTATCCCTATGTTGCTCACTAGATACCACGCTGGTCACTACCAAGCAATCGGGGAGTGAGGCAGCGTCGACCATCAGTGAATGATAACGCATAATGTCAAGCTGCTGTGGCAAACCTTGATACACGCCTTGACCATCATGACGAATCGGTGACGTTTTGCCATGCATGGGCACATTGGCTCGGACCACTTGACCACCAAAAAAATGTGCAATGCCCTGCATGCCAAGACACACGCCTAGCAGCGGTATGGTTTTGCCAAGCTCAGTAATGACGTCACCACACACACCAAAATACGCAGGGTCATCGGGTGAACCTGGACCGGGCGAGATGATAATGCGGTCAGGATTCATGGCTTGGATATCCGCTAAGCTAATCTCGTTATTGCGTTTCACAACCACGTTAAAAGGTTGATTGTCTGCGGCTAAAATCTCACCAATATATTGGTATAAGTTAAAGGTAAAAGAATCGTAGTTATCAATAATTAACACTTGCATAATCAACTCTAAAAATAGGTTTGGCGGTTATTCTAAACGTTTAAAATACTGCTGATATACATCGCTATCATACGTATCTAGTTGCCGTATCGTCATGATGGAGCAGACTTTACTGCACTGGCGCAAAATTGGACAGTACAACTTTCATCGCAGACAGTTTTCGTACGATTTCTTCATATTCGTCTTCAGGATTGGAGTCATATACATTGCCGCCGCAAGTTTGCGCATACGCTTTTTCGCCATTGATAAACAGCGAGCGAATCGGGATAGCAAAAATACAATCCCCATTAAAACAAAACTGACCGAGTGCGCCACCGTAAGCGCCGCGACCATCGGGTTCTAGCGTATTTATAATTTTCATCGCTTCAATTTTGGGTGCACCCGATAGCGTGCCTGCGGGAAAATTACTGGCAAGCGCAGTGAACATATCATGATTAGGGTCAAGAATACCGACGATTTCACTGGAGATATGCTGGACATGTGAAAAGCGCTTGATATCCATTAAGTTACGCACTTTTACCGTCCCAAAGCGTGCCACCCGCCCGATATCATTACGATGTAAGTCCACCAACATATTATGTTCGGCGATTTCTTTGGGGTCATTGAGCAAGGCGCGCGCTAATTGGCGATCTTCGGTCTCATCCTTGCCGCGTTTGGTGGTGCCTGCCAGTGGGAAGGTCTCCATCTCACCATTGCGCAATCGGAACAACAACTCAGGAGATGCGCCGATGATTTTTTGGGCGCCAAATTTGACATAGTACATATGCGGTGACGGGTTGACTTCGCGCAGTTTACTATAAATTGGCATGGTATCGCCTTGGATGCGATAATGCGATTTGAAACCCACTTCACACTGGAAAATCAGCCCAGCTTTAATGTCTTCTTTGACTTTCATCACCGCTGCCGCATGTTGCTCGCGGTTCATCCCATCGCCCAAATTTTCAGCAGTGGGCTGGGTATAGTCAGGCGAAATAGCGGTCAATAATGACTTGATTTCGTCAATACGATTGCTTTGGTGGTCGGTATCGTAATAATAATAAAAAATTTCACCGGTCATCTTATCAAGGCTTAACCCATCTAAGTACACCCCGAATTTGAACGGCTCGAAATCATCACTGGTTTGAATATTCAGGGTCGGCTCAAAAAAATTGACACTATCAAATCCCAAAAAACCCACCAATCCGCCGGTATGGCTACGTGAAATCACATGTTGAGGGGTGATTTCGCGCAGTAGTTGGTAAGGATTGTCACAGGTATAATCCGTGCTTTCCCCCGTGCGATTGTTGGTGATAGTCAAGGTATGGCGGTCTTTTGCCAACACGGTCATCGCAGGGTCAAAGCCGATGGCATGATGACGTGAGATATAGCTTTCTTCGCCCAACGATTCCAGTAAAAAACAGGTAGCGTATTTGGCTTCAATACGTTTAAAGAGTTCAAAAAAATCAATGTCTTGTGCAAGTTTAATCAGGCTTGGTTTGCTGGCAAGGGCGATTTTGGGCGGTTTGGCGTGTGTAGTCATCATAGTGTCTTAAATTTATAATATGCTAAATTTACCGTATCTTAAATTTGTAGCGGCTTAAATTTTAATCAATGTTTCAGTGTTCTAGTATGATGATACATTGTAATCAGATTAACCCCTGCTTGCAACTCTTTTATAGCATGCCTGTTATTTTCACGCTGATTTTCATCGTCCTTCTAATTACCCCAAAGTATGCTACTGTGATAGGCTTATTTACGCTTGAAGCCATTATCAGGGAGTTATTAGGTCAAATGACTCAGATTTGGCAATAATTGGTTGATATCATGTTGACCATACGCTTTGGCGCCCCGAGATACCGTCGCAATGCCCACCCCCAAGCGCTCCGCGATTTCGCGTTGTGGTAGCGCTTGCTGAAACAAGGCAAAAATCTGAATGCGGTTGGCGATTTCTTTTTGTTCTTTTTCAGTCAGGAGCGCTGCCAAAATTTCGCGGATAAAGTCACTATCATCAGTTTGGCTCAGTAGCTCAACCAAATAATCATAGGCGGGTAGGGATGATGGCGAAGTGTGCGGCATATTAGGTTTTTTTTGAGTAAAAGATAACAAGTAAAGCATTTCAATGTTCTAGTATAGTGATACATTTTACGGCGTTTAGCAAGTGAACTCAATCGATTTTTATCCCTTTAGAAAACTGACTAGGTGCGATGACTGGTTACTTTTGATTACAAAAGCGCAAATAACTGAATATTTAATCAAAGCTTAGTCGACACAAAGTCGCTTTAGCGAGGTTCTATAATGTGTTTATAATAAAATTGCTTAGTTAAAAATCTAAGTGAGTTTATTAATTATAAACAATGACTATCAATCATAATTTTTATAACCGCGCCGTTATCTTTGGTTATTGTGTAGCAGTCTTAATGGGCAATTAAGAATGGGCAGTTAAGGTCAATGTCAAAGGCTAGCAGCGCGGTTTAAAGAGTTAGCTAACGATAATGTTATTCAATACTAATCTTATTCAAAATAGGGCACTTCATTATGACAACCAACGCTAAGAACAACAGTGAATTTTTGAAAAATATGGCTTTTAAAAAGGTCGATCACCAGCCACAGCGGGCGGATTATCAATCTAATCAACCTGGCAATTCGATGCCGTTTAGCGATGCCCGAGGTAACTATCAGCGTAATATCGGTTTTGATACCGGACGTTTTAAAGACAGTAAAGTCTATATTGTCGGTGGCGGTATTGGCGGGTTGGCAGCGGCGTATTATTTTATCCGAGATGCCCATATCCCAGGCGAGAATATTACCTTTTTAGAAGAATTAGCGGTGCAAGGCGGCTCACTCGATGGCGCTGGTAATGCCAAAGACGGTTATATCATGCGCGGCGGTCGTGAGATGATTACCACCTACGAGAATTTTTGGGATATGTTCCAAGATATACCTGCGCTAGAGCTACCAGAGCCTTATTCAGTGCTTGATGAATACCGCCTGATCAATGACAATGACCCCAACTATTCCAAAGCACGGTTGATTCATAACAAAGGTGACATCAAAGATTTTCACAAGTTTAATCTTAGCAAAGCCGACCAACTTGCCATTGTCCGCTTATTACTAAAAAATCAAGACGAACTCGATAATCTCACCATTGAAGATTACTTTAGCCAGAGTTTTTTGGACAGTAATTTTTGGACGCTATGGCGTAGTATGTTTGCTTTTGAAAACTGGCACAGCTTACTTGAGTGCAAGCTTTATATGCACCGGTTTTTGGAAGCCTTAGATGGTATCAAAGATATGTCGACCCTGTTATTTTCTAAATACAACCAATATGACAGCTTTGTGGTACCTGCGCAAAAATTTTTAATCAATAAGGGCGTCAAACTACAAAGTGACACGTTAGTGACAGCGGTTGATTTTGAGCAGCAAGGCGACAAAAAAATTGTTAAAGGGCTGACAGCTACACAACAAGGTCAACAAGTCCATATCCCTGTACGGGACAATGATTTTGTGATTATTACCACAGGGTCAATGACGGAAGATACGCGCTATGGCACCAGTGACACTGCGCCTGATGTCCATCTAACTGATGATACAATGGGAAAAACGAAAGGCTGGGTACTATGGAATGACCTTGCCAAACAATCCGCTGTGTTTGGTCGTCCAGAAAAATTTAACCGCCATGTACCCAAATCTGCTTGGATGTCAGCAACATTAACCTGCAAAGACTCGGCGTTTTTACGCAAAATCAGCGAAAAATACTGCGTCAATCTGCCGCTATCAGGCAAAACGGTCACAGGCGGTATTGTTACTATCACCGATTCCAACTGGCTTATGAGCTTTACTATTAACCGCCAACCGCAATTTCCTGACCAACCTAAAGACGTGGTGGTGATATGGGTGTATGGGCTATTGATGGACAAAAAAGGCAACTACGTGCCAAAAACCATGCCAGAGTGTACGGGGCATGAAATTGTGACGGAGCTGCTATACCACCTAGATTTGCTCGAGCAAAAAGATGATATTTTAGTCAACACCATCGCTAACACCGCCTATATGCCCTATATCACTTCGATGTTTATGCCACGTGCCAAAGGTGACCGTCCACAAATTGTACCCGAAGGCTGTACTAACTTAGGTCTCATCGGTCAATTTGTTGAGACCAACAATGATGTGGTGTTCACCGTTGAAACTTCGGTACGCTCGGCGCGGGTCGCGGTGTACACGCTAACAGATTGTAATAAGCAAGTGCCTGATATCGTGCCAACCCAATACGATATTCGCAACATGCTCCGCTCTGCCAGTACACTCAACGATGACCAAGGCTTCATCGGGGAGGGCTTACTGCGCCGAGTGCTCGCCAATACCTATTATGAGCATATCTTGCCACCCGTCGCCAAAAAAGCGCCCAAAGACAGATCCTTGATGCAGACGCTTGCCGAGCAGTTTGAAGTAGTTAAAGCCTTTTGGCATAAAGAAGGGCAAAAAGATGAGCAAAAAGCGCAGGATAAAAAATAAGCTTTGATAAACATTTGTCATTAAACCGAAAAATCCTCCTGCCGATAGGGGGATTTTTTATTAGCAAAATTTCCTTTGCGCCTAAAAACCCTATTTCGTAAAGCGGTGGTTTCAAGTATATTAAAGCTAAAATCACACATCATAAGGAACAAGTGATGAAACTATATACCATGAATGCCCCGCCAAATCCTCGCAAACTCGACTTATTGTTAAAAGTCAAAGAACTTGATATCAATGATATTCATAATTTACAAGTCATCAACGTGGATATTGCCAAAAACGAGCAAAACTCGCCGGATTTTTTGGCGGTCAATCCATTGGGGCTGTTGCCTGTATTAGTGCTTGATGATGGCACTGTGCTTAACGATTCACATGCCATTTGTGAATACCTTGATATTCGACTCGCAGGCAATGGTAAGCAAGTGATGGGCTCAGACCCTATACAACGCGCCAAAATCACCGCAATGTCACGCAATGCGGAGTTTCACGTGCTTTATAACATGATGCTGGCTTTTCAGCATGGGCATCCATCTCGCGCGTCGGTGGGCAACCAAGTGCCCGGTATGGCAGAAGAGAGCATCAACCGCGTCAAAAAAGCATTGCCGTACTTTGACAAGCTACTATCGAGTCATAAATATTTGCTCGGTGATAGACTCACCTTCGCTGATATCGTGTTGTATGTTGGTTTGGATTTTGGGCGAGTGATGAAGTTTAATCCAAAAGATGCCAGTGTGGTAGGTGACCATGTGGCACGTTTTTATGCGCAAATGAATGAGCGTTTTGGTAAAAAATAACGGTTGTTGACATAAAAAGGGCAAGGTAGCTGCCCTTTTTTTATCTGTAGTGGTTATTCATTGCTTTTATCCACCGTTTCTATTTACTGCTTTTATGCCTAGTTTTTTTCAATAGCGCTAGGGTTGTCATCCCGACTGATTGTTAGCCATTAATGCACTGATGCCATCATATAGGCTATCATTGACCGGCGTGTCAATGCCATGCTTATCACCCAATTCGCGAATCGTCCCGGCAAACAAATCAAGCTCACAGCGTCGCCCTGCTTTTAAATCCTGCCGCATCGAGGGCATGCCTTTGGGATCCAGCGCATCCATGATTGCCAACCATTTTTTGAAATCTTCCTCGGTTAAGGTTACGCCTTCAGCGTGTGCCACTGCCATCACTTCACGCATGGCGGCTTTGAACATTTCACGCGCTTCACCCGCTTGTTGCACGGTATCAAAGGTGCCTTGATACAATGCCACGGTTTGATTGACGCCGGTATTTAACATCAATTTGCCCCACAGCTGGCGCGGCATATCATCGCTCACTGAGTGCGGAAAATTGACTTGATTAAAGAGGGAATCGACTTGTTGCACGCGTGCGCGTTCAGCGCTATCAGTTGTCATCGCGCCAATGACCAATTGTCCATGATCGCGATAAATCAGTTGGCTACCATTTTGCCCATTTTTTTCATGCGGCTCATTTTTCATGGCGTCCATTTGCTGCGCCACACAGTACACAATGCGCTCGTCACCAAAGGTGTTTGCCAACACTTTTTCGCTGGCGATACCGTTTAGGGCAGAAACAATCAGTGTATTGTCGCCAAGTTGACTTTCAATCAAGGGCAATACGTCATTGAGTTGATAAAACTTGGTACAGACGATGACCAAGTCGGCGGGCGTGGTGATAGCGTTGGGTGTGACATAGTTGAGTGTTAATGGCTCACCATTCACCAATAAACCTTGCTGTTGGTAGCGGTTAACACGTTCAGTATCGGCAACGATACGCAAGTTCTCAAAAGGCATGTTTGGGGCTAATAAACTTGCAAATAATGCCCCTAATGAGCCAAATCCAACAATGGCAATAATCGGTGAATCGTTCATTTTTTTTCCTGTTATTTTGCGACATTGATTAAAGTTGTGATAAAGTTTAGCAGAAAATATAAGGCATGATAAAAAAGGAATCACAATGAAATTATTAAAAATGGCTTTGCTTATGGGTTGTTTATCTATTTTGTCCTTTTCACAAGTTACCCAAGCGAAAATTACTGTCGTTGCTGGGCCATTGGCTTATCCCGCAAATCAAATTCCTAGCGATGAATCGCTAAAAAAATTGGTACAAGTTCAGCAAATGGACAAGACGTTTAGCGAGATGATGGAGCAGACCAAGGGTGTGATGAGTCAAGCTATCGAGCAAGTGACTAAAGACAGCTTGGCTAACCAAGAACTTACCGCCACTCAGCAACAGCAAGTCCAAGATGCTATCGGTGAATTTATGCAAAAATCGATTGATCTGCAAAACCAACCGAAAGTACGTGAACAATTTATCCATGCTTTTATCGAAACCGCAAAAACCACTTATAGCCAAGCAGAAGTTAATTCAATGATTGAATTTTATGGTTCGAATATTGGGCAATCAGTCATTGCCAAACAATCGCAATTTGGTAAAGCTTATCTTGAGAAAATTATGCCGGTTGTTATGAAAAATCAGCAACAAACTTTGCAAGAGCTAATACCAGCATTTGAGCAAAAAATTGAAAAAATCACCCAATCAGCTCAAAAAACCACCCAAACCATTAACCATAAAGCAAGTAAGAAATAATGAATCTATCGAATGTTAACGATGCTGCATCTTCACTAAACGGCGCGTATTTTGTCACAGGTACCGACACCGAAATCGGTAAAACCACCACCACTGCGCAACTGGTCAAGAATATAGCTCAGCAAGGCAAAAGTGTATATGCCATTAAGCCAGTCACCGCAGGTCTAGAAACCGATGACAACGGGCAAACATATAGCGATGATGCAAGGCGCATTAATCAATTTGCCAATGTCAAACCACCGCTGTCTGCCATTGCGCCTATCCAGCTAGCGACACCTTGCTCACCACATATCGCCGCCCAAATTGATGACGTGACACTCACCAACACCCAATTAGTCGATACCATCAATAAGTCCATCGCAGCCTATCCTGCCGATGTGATTTTGGTTGAAGGGGCAGGCGGCTGGTTTACCCCTATTAATGAACAAGAAACGCTTGCTGATGTGGCAGCCGCGCTCAAATACCCTGTCATCCTGGTCGTCGGTATCAAGCTTGGTAGCCTTAATCATGCCATGCTAACCCTACAAGCAATTTGGCAAGCAGGGCTGAAAGTCGCTTCGGTTATTTTTAACCAATTACAGACCGACACGCCGTTTGTCGATGCGCAAATTGACTGGTTAAGTCAGCAAATTTTACGCCAGTCTACTGGGTATCAAAACAAGCCACCCTTGATGGTCAAACAAGGCGTTTTAACCCATTAAATTTTTATCCAATCACATTGCTTTTTGGCATAAGTTATGGTATAAATAGCGGCTTTAAATTTACTAGCGATTTTTTGACGCTTGCTTAAAATGGTTTTGATTGACGCAAGTCAAGTGACTAGCCGTGAGTAGCTAATTTTAAGTGCGCCGCCAAAAGATTAATTATTGATTCAAACTGAGATACTCAACACTAGAATCGTTGAAACCCTAGCTTTTTTTAGCTTCAATGATATGCGAGATGTGCGAGTATCAGTTGTGACAGGCATGAGCAGCCCTCATGCACACCGATTAGGAGTAAGCCATGTCTCGAGTATGCCAAGTGACTGGAAAACGCCCAGCGGTAGGTAACAATGTTTCTCACGCAAACAACAAAACCCGCCGTCGTTTTCTACCAAATCTACACACCCATCGTTTTTGGGTAGAGAGCGAAAACCGCTTTGTTAAGCTTCGCTTGACTACCAAAGGTATGCGTATCATTGATAAAGTTGGTATTGACCAAGTTTTAACTGATATGCGTGCTCGTGGCGAAAAAATCTAATTTTTGCCTTTTCATATTCTTAGGGAGCAATTGCGATGCGTGATAAAATCAAATTAGTTTCAACTGCAGGTACGGGTTATTTTTACACCACGACCAAAAACAAACGTACCATGCCAAACAAAATGGAAATCAAAAAATTTGATCCAGTGGTACGTCAACATGTTGTATTCAAAGAAGCTAAAATCAAATAATTGACTGACACAGTCTATTTGACGCGCTATTTGATAAAAAAGTGGGTAACTCAGGTTAACCCACTTTTTTATGCGTAAAAATTATAAAATCGCCACCGCGAAGCATGGTAAGATGGGTGCTAAGGTGTCTTAGTGGCTGAAATAGCCGAAACGGTCTATGTTACTTGGTTACTTGTGCAGTTGGTGGCTATTTAAGGCATGGGCATCGCTAGTAGCACTGGCGGCAGTCGATGGCGCTATCACAACCGCAGGTAAGGGTTTGAGACTGTTTTCAAACTCTGGCAATATCGCTTTAATAGCATCACCCATCACCAATTGCGGCTCAGACGGCTCAAAGCCCATCATTTTTTCCCGTTCAGCAATGCGTTTGCTGGCGGCTTCAAACGCAGGTTGAAAACGGCGAAGCTTGGGTAAGCTTTCAGCAAAAAATGCTTGTCCAAAGTAAGTATATTCGGCTTCATTAGAACAGCCAAACGATGATTTGTTCGCCGCTGAGGCAGTAATGACTAGGGTGTCTGGCGATTTTAACTCATTGATAAATGAGCCAGAATAACAGGCGGATACCACAATGACGCGCCATTTAATGCCAGATTTATCCAATGATTGGCGTAGCCATTTGGCATCGACATTATCGAGCGCTAGCGGTGGGTTGGACATTTCAATCACCTTGTCACCCCCATGCGAGGTCAAGGTCAAAAATAGCACGTCTTCATTGACATCCATTTTTTTGGCGATACTTTGCAAAGTGCGTTCAATACTGGTTTTACTGGCAATCGGCAGCGCAGACAGGGTATTGGCATTGTTAATGAGTGCCACCGAGCGTCCTGCTGTGCCAAATTGATGGTCAAAGTATTCTTTGGTCAGCTCAATTTCTGAGCGGAACACATCTTGCTCGCCATGACCTGCGACACCCATAAAGTACCAATCATGTATAGTCGGGCGTTGCGGCTGCACGTTATTTAGCATATCAGCCAATAGCGCAGGCTGCGCATAAAATGCCGCTTCAGTGACCACGGGTTCGACGGGGTCAGATTGAAAAATCGGCTCAGATTGCACGTTTTTTTGCCACACACTGAGTACGGCAAACGCACCTAGCATAATCAGGACACGCTCAATCCATGACCAGCGTAATTGATTGCCAAAAATCCATAGCAGCGATAATGACTGCCAGACAAATGCCAATACGAACACAATACCAATCGTATCAAACGTCCATTCAGGTAGCCAGCCCAGGTCTGAGATAAACTGAATCAGGCTTTGCACCAGCATCATAAAGGTGTCAGCACACAGCCACAAAATCGCCGGCACAAAAATCAGCATGGCATTAAAATGACGTTTGGCAAGAATCAATCCTGCCACCAACATCACCATCGGCCACACCAAATAACTAATCAGCCCTTGTGGATTAAAATGGGTGGCATCTTCAGCAACGAGCCACGAAAACAGCAAATTACTCGCCAGTGCCGTCAATCCAAACAATAAAAACTGCCATACGGTGGGCTTGACCCAATAAAACGCACGTTTTGAACCTATTAGCATGTGACCCGTGGCACGGATATTGGCGATGACGTTATGTGAAAAACGCTTGAGCGGGGTTAAATCAAGATCGGTAAGAGAAGTTGGCAAAATATCCACACTGTTGAAAGGCTGATTCTAAATCGGTAGGAGGGTAGTGATAAAATGATAATACAAAATAGCGATGGGGTGTTAACAACTTTATCAATCATTCGTGTTTAGAATCTTAACTATCAACGCTAGCAAATCATATACCTAAAAAATAATTTATCTAAAACAGCTAATAAATGAATAAAATTTTCTATTGAGGTAAAATTATGAAATTATTTATCATAAAAATAGATTATATGATATAATAAAATATATGCTATGATGGTATTGTAGGCTATTTTACTTGGTTTAAGTGTGGTATGTTTCATAAATAAAAAATGGTATCAAAAAGAGTTTTAGACGGATGATAGTATTTAACCAATTTAAAAAATTTTTGGCACACGATATGGCGGCGGGTATCGTGTTGGCGTTTGCCGCTGTGTTGGCGATGGTGGTAGCCAACTCTCCAATGAGTGACATATACGAGCACTTTTTGCATCTGACTATTTCGATAAAAATTGGCTCTTTTAGTATCGACCATCATTTACTACACTGGATTAACGATGGCTTGATGGTGGTGTTTTTCTTTTTAGTGGGACTTGAGCTCAAGCGGGAAATGCTGGTGGGTGAGCTATCAGACGTCAAAAAAGTCGTCCTGCCTGCAATTGCTGCGGTCGGTGGCATGATGGTACCTGCGATTTTTTATGCCGCATTCAATTATCAGCATGCAGATTTGATGAAAGGTTGGGCGATTCCTGCCGCGACAGATATTGCGTTTGCCTTAGGCGTGCTGACTTTACTGGGCAATCGCGTGCCCGCCGCGCTCAAAGTATTCTTGGCATCGATTGCTATTTTTGATGATATCGGTGCGATTATCATTATTGCGTTATTTTACTCATCGGGTCTGTCCATGGCGGCACTGGCTTGGGTTGGGGTATGTTTGGTGATATTGTGGCTCATGAATCGCTTTAACATCACACGCACCACCGCTTATATAATGATTGGCGTTTTGCTATGGGCGGCCATGTTAAAGTCGGGGCTACATGCGACGCTTGCCGGTGTGCTGCTTGCGCTATTTATCCCAATGACAGACAACAAGCACCCTGAGCATTCACCGCTCGAATCGGTTGAACATGATTTGCAGGACACAGTCAGTTTTATTATTTTACCAATTTTTGCGTTTGCCAATGCGGGCATTTATCTTGGTGGTACCGGGATATCCTCGCTGTTTCATACGGTACCGCTCGGTATCGCCCTAGGACTGCTGCTGGGCAAGCCGATTGGGGTGATGTTATTTAGTTGGCTTGGCGTCAAGCTTGGGTTAGCTAGCTTGCCTACCAATGTTGATTGGCGGCAAGTATTTGGTGTGGCGATTTTATGTGGTATTGGCTTTACCATGAGTTTGTTTATAGGCGGGCTTGCCTTTGCGGGGCTTGAAGTCAAGCCATTTGACGAACGACTCGGCATTATTTTAGGGTCATTATTGGCAGGTATGCTAGGGTATTTTTACCTCAAGAAAGTCTTGCCAACCCACGCGCTGACACAGCAGGTGAGTAACCCTGATGACCATACCTATATTCGCTAAGCTATTTACCCAAGGGTAGTGTAACGATAAATAAACTCTACAAATGATAGCAACGAATATTGCTATCATTTTTTTATATCAATAATAAGGAAAACACCATGCTAACTAACAAGATAATGGGTAAAAAAGCCGCATGGTTGGGCGGTGGTGTGGCGATAATTGGTCTATTGGCAAGTTGCGCCAGCGTGGCGTACCAATCGCTGCAAAATGGTAAATTAAGCGATATCAAAGAAAGCATTGATAGTGTGCCCAAAAAAACGCTGACGTTAAAAGGCACCTTTACCCAAAGCTTAGAGCAATCTGAATTTAATGACGGTACGACCAAATACCATGTATTTGACCCAAACAACCTGTTAGCCGAGTATGCCAAAGCGCAAGGTCAAACGGGCGTGTCGATTAGTTTACCTGTCTGCATTGAAGGGCGGGTGACTGAAAAAGGACGTTACGGACATTTAGGAAAATATCCGTATGAGCTGTGGGTGGATAAAATTTGCCAGTCTTAGACCAGCCATAGATAAGCAGGTTGTCTGACCCTCAATCATTGACGATCAGGATCAATTTCAACCAAATCAATAGGCTGGGTATGCAGCGAACCATCTTGAATCGCGGTTTGTAGCGGATACTTGATGCGATCTTCGGCGATGATTTGTCGCGACACATGTTGAATCAACTGACGTAACCAACGATGCGCAGGGTGATGCTGTAATAGTGGCGACCATGCCATTGTCAATTCAAACTCTGGAATAAAAAATGGCGGCTCTTTAATCACGATATCATCATTATTTGCTTGCATGCGCGCTACCCGAGTCGGCAGCGTGGCAATTAAGTCTTTATTGGCGGTGAGCATGGCAGGCATCTGATAATGACGGGTAAAGACACTGATTTGACGTTTTTGACCCAGGCGTTGTAACGCCGCATCAATCGAGCCAAGTCCACCAGATTTTTCGGGATTGACTCCAAAACCCACACCCATGCCTGTTTTAGAGACCCAAACGTGCTGAGCTTTAAGATAATTTTTTAGGTTAAAGCGATTGACATACGGACTATCAGCAGACAACAAACAACTAAAAGTATCACGCCAAATCAGCACTTGGTGAAAGCTTTGCGGTACCTCGTTAAAACGATTAATCGCCAAATCAACCCGACCTTGCTCCATATCTCGATAGGAGACATCTGAAGGCGTCAAAAAGTCCAAAATTACGTTTGGGGCTTCACTGCGCAGCGCTTTGACCAACCTAGGCACCAGCGTCGCTTCGGCATAATCTGACGTCATAATCCGAAACACACGACTTGAGGTATAAGGACGAAACTCAGTACGAGGCTCTAATAGCTGGGTTAAATCCGCTAACAATTCGCGAACGCGCGGCTGTAATTCAAGCGCCCGCTCCGTCGGCGTCATGCCTTCAGATGAGCGAATCAACAAGGGATCATTAAACAACTTACGCAAACGACGTAAAATATTACTCATGGCTGGTTGGGTAATGCCGAGTTGCTCAGAGGCTCTGGTGACGTTTTTTTCTCGAAGTAACACATCAAGATGCACCAAAAGGTTCAAATCCACACGTTGTAAATCCATAAATTACTGTTTGTCTAGTTAAAAGTTAAGAAAAAAAGGCTAAAACAGCTAGTTTTAACAGAGCTAAAACCTAGCAATAAAATTTAAGTTATTGATTGTATTGTACTATATTTTAAATAAATACTAAAGATACGAATCATTAAATAGCTAAATTATGAATTAAAGGGTATAGTGCATTTATTCCATTATTTAAGCCAACTTAAAGCTTTATTAGTGCCAAAATAGAATTCTTAATTTTAACAGACTATTTAATATCACTGTAAGAAATATCACGTATTTTGTTAAAAAAATTGTTAGCCTATTTTGGAGATTTAGTTTGTGTCTTAAACATTATTTATATTTTCAGTGTTTAACCCTCGCTAAATATTGGCTTATTTAAGACTTTTACTTTTATTACAACACAACAATCATCCTAAGTTTTTTTATCCCACCGTCCTCAACAGGAGACTGCTATGTCAACTTACGTTTCAGCGATTGACCATATCCGCGAACTAAAAGCCAAATATGGTAACTGGAAAAACATCAGCGAAAATGATGCTGCGCGTTTGGTTATCCAAAACCGTTTCAAAACAGGTTTAGAAATCGCTCAATACACTGCCGACATCATGCGTCGTGATATGGCAGCTTATGATGCTGACAAATCAAAATACACCCAGTCTCTTGGTGCATGGCATGGCTTTATCGGTCAACAAACCATGTATGCGGTTAAAAAATACTTTGGTACTACTGAACGTAAATATATCTACCTTTCAGGTTGGATGGTTGCTGCGCTTCGCTCAGAATTTGGTCCACTACCTGACCAATCTATGCACGAAAAAACCGCTGTGCCAAAATTGATCGAAGAAATCTATACTTTCTTACGTCAAGCGGACGAAAAAGTATTAAACGATTACTTCCGTGAATTAAATGCGGCGCAAGAAGCAGGTCAAGACACTAAAGCTATCTTAGACAAAATCAACAACTTTGAATCACACATCGTGCCAATCATCGCTGACATCGACGCAGGTTTTGGTAACGAAGAAGCAACTTACTTGCTCACCAAACAAATGATCCAAGCAGGTGCTTGTGCTATCCAAGTTGAAAACCAAGTATCAGATGCTAAACAATGTGGTCACCAAGATGGTAAAGTAACCGTACCACACGAAGACTTCATCTCAAAACTCAACGCGATTCGTTATGCGTTCTTAGAGCTTGGCATTGACAACGGTATCATCGTTGCCCGTACTGACTCTGAAGGTGCGTCATTAACGCAAAAACTTCCTGTGTCACGTGAGCCAGGCGACCTTGCTTCACAATATTTAGACTTTTTAGAAGTTGAAGAAGTGACTTTAGAAAATGCAAACGAGTACGATGTTCTATTAAAACGTGATGGCAAATTGGTTCGCCCAACTCGTATGCCAAACGGCTTGTACTCATTCCGCGAAGGCACCAATATCGACCGCGTGGTACTTGACTGTGTGACTGCCCTTGAAAACGGTGCCGATCTACTATGGATTGAAACACCAACGCCAGACGTCGCGCACATCAAATCAATGACTGACCGTATCACTGCGCAAGTGCCAGATGCTAAGCTTGTTTACAACAACAGCCCATCATTCAACTGGACACTCAACTTCCGTAAACAAGTCATCGCAAAATGGGAAAAAGAAGGCAAAGACATCTCAGCTTACGACAAAGCGAACTTAATGTCTGCTGACTACGACAACACTGAGTTGAATGCCGCTGCTGATGAACTAGCGCGCACCTTCCAAGCTGATGCGTCACGTGAAGCCTGTGTATTCCACCACTTGATCACCCTACCTACCTTCCACACGGCGGCATTAAGTACACACCAGTTGGCAAAAGGTTACTTCGGTGACAAAGGTATGCTAGCTTACGTTGAAGAAGTACAACGTAAAGAACTCCGTGAAGGCGTTGCGGCAGTTAAGCACCAAGCCATGGCTGGTTCTGACATCGGTGATGACCACAAAGAAATCTTCTCGGGTGAGAACGCATTGAAAGCGGGCGGCGCCAAAAACACTGCCAACCAATTTGGTCACTAATTCTTCATTGACTGATTGATTAATTAATTAATTAGCAAAAACACCTCACGGCATGTGGGGTGTTTTTTTATGAGCGGATAAAATTAAATGGTTTGCATAATTTCTTGGTAGCGAAGTTGGAATTTTTTGATAAAATCAATGGTGGTCTGAATACCCATAAACAAAATAATATACGGGTTTAAACTATTTTCGTTCGACAGCTCAACCGCTTTATCACTTGGATATTCACTGATAAGTAACATGTCTTGCTGGCGCTGGGCTTGGATATCGGCAAGTTGTTGCTCAAAGTTTGGCTCCGCGAGCACATAACTACTGGAATCATAGGATTTGATATCACTTAAATATTGAATACAAATCGACTCCAAATCTGCCCAGCGATAAGTTTCGGTTTCACGCACCAAATTCTCAATACTATTGACCAATTCATCCAAGGCTTGATAATAGTACCAAATCAACGGCTTGCGCGGGTCATCGGTCAAGCGTGCTGAGGCATTAAATAAGTGCTGTAAATTAGTAAATGCTAGCGTTTCGGGAATAGGCTCATGAATACCAATAAGCTGCTGAGGGACTTTGGCGTCAGGCGCCGCGGGCAAATCAGGCGAGCGGTTTAAATTAGCGCGACCCTCACGGTCAGATTGCGCCACCGGGGTTTGCTCTGATTCTATGCCCAAAAGTTGATTAACCCGGTTTAGATAAGTATTCATGTTAAGCGTAATCAAACTATCATGACTGTGCAGGCGCGCAAAGGCATAAGAGATTTCTTTCCTCGCTTCATAGGCGTCCATCAGATTACTCATGTTTTCTTCACGCTGATAGGTAATCGCATTTAAAAACAAACCTGCAGACACCACCCCAATGGTGGCTTCAATCATCACAAACGCCCGCGTAAAGGTGTTGGTTGGGGTGATATCGCCAAACCCGGTGGTGGTCACCGTGATGGTACTAAAATACATGGCTTCCAAAAAGCCCACGTTTTCATGGTTAAACTGCATATTTGGCAAGGTGCTGTACACAAAGCCAAACAGCGGAATTAGCGTCAAATAGATAGTGCCATACACAGCAGGCGGCAACGAAAAAATATCATCGCGCACGATAGGTTTAGCAAGCTTATTGAGGGTAAAGGTTTGGGGGGTGTTACGGGTTGATATGATTGGTTTAGTGGAATTTTGCGCAAGTGGTTTCATAAGCTGCCTAATTTTTTTTGCTTTAGATTAGCATACCCATTCAAAAAGAAACATAGTATTGTAGTAATCCCTGATGGACGACAGGATAAAAGGCTCAAAGCAAAAATGCCACTATTGGTAGAAAAATGAAAAAAGCCAACTTACTTGTTATCGGATCAAAGAAAACTAGGCAGGTAAGGGATAAATACTGAGTTATCGTGGTGAATGACGCCAAGTATATAGATAACGCCGCTATTCATCTTTAAAATAGGATTTCAATAAATATAACCCTATTAAACCTAGTGAAAAAGTTACGGCCACTATCAATTAGATAGATTAACTTCCCATGCTTGATGGGAAATCTAAAAATATGGGAAGTGTAAAAATACGCAGTGTAACATTAGTGCTGACCTAGCAAATCCTTTTTCATCTCAAGTGATATGGGATTATCGCCTAGCCAAGCACGAAGAATAGCTTGGTCAAAGCCTTCTTCTTTGATATAAGGAAGATCGCCAACCTCATCATAATTTAAACGAACGCCATGCTCTGGCGAAAACTCAATCGTAAACATTGCCCCTTCTTTAATGGTGTTGGTTTTGAACAACTCACCGAACACGTCATCAATCACTGAGGCGATTTTCTGATATTCTTTTGCGCTACTATTCGCTCTAATGCCGTCTTTGAAGGCATTCTCCAGTAACGAGCCTTTGATATTGCGGCGAGACACCATGCGCAATTGCTTGGCATAGCGTGCAGTAATGGCTGTTTCGGCATCTTCAGTCATTTCACCCAAGTATAGGGCAATATCATAGATACCAATCATAAATTTACTGCGAATGCTCATACCATTTCGCACACAGATTTGACCATCTAGTTTTAGGGTAGGGGGAAATAGGGTTTCAAGATCGTTGGTTTTTCCTTTAAATAAAATCATCCTAGCATCCTTATCGTTCCTTGACGTTTTTTTGTCCCTGGATAATGTCGCAATATCCTTATCTCGTTTCATTGTGTAAATATTAGGCCAACATGTAAAGTATTATCAATGAATATCAAGTCACAGAGTGATGAGCGGTTAAAAAAAGGGTTAGACGACCACGTACTAACCCTCACCGCTAAACTTATCCTTGTAACAAACCTACGCTAGTAACAAACTTAGGCTTGCAACATCGGTTTTAAGAATCGCCCTGTGTGTGAGCGCGCGTTTTGCGCCACCTCCTCTGGCGTGCCCTCGGCAATAATCTCACCACCGCCCGAACCGCCTTCAGGACCCAAATCCACAATCCAGTCGGCTGTCTTAATCACATCGAGATTATGCTCAATCACCACCACGGTATTGCCTCGGTCACGTAGCGTATGCAAGATGTCGAGGAGCTTGGCGATATCATGGAAATGCAAACCTGTCGTCGGCTCATCGAGCACATACAAGGTCTGACCGGTATCACGTTTGGACAGCTCTTTGGCAAGTTTCACCCGTTGCGCCTCACCACCTGAAAGCGTAGGCGCAGACTGACCCAAGCGAATATAACCCAAGCCGACTTCTTGTAGGGCTTGCAAACGGCGATAAATTGCCGGAATCGCCTCAAAAAATTCCGCCGCATCTTCCACCGTCATATTGAGCACGTCATTGATATTTTTGCCCTTGTAGGTAATTTCAAGGGTTTCACGGTTGTAGCGTTTGCCTTGACACGCATCGCAAGGTACATACATATCAGGCAAAAAGTGCATCTCAACCTTAATCAAGCCATCGCCTTGGCAGGTTTCACAGCGTCCGCCTTTCACATTGAAGCTAAAGCGCCCTGCTTGATAGCCACGAGCTTTGGATTCGGGCACTTGGGCGAATAGGTCGCGAATCGGACTAAATACGCCCGTGTAAGTCGCAGGATTGGAGCGTGGGGTACGCCCAATCGGGCTTTGGTCGATATCGACGACTTTATCCAGATGTTCTAGCCCAGTGATACTGTCAAACTCTTCGGCAACGTGAGTGGTGGCATTATTGAGCTGCGTGGTCGCTAGTGGCAATAAGGTGCGATTGATTAAGGTCGATTTACCCGAACCCGACACGCCTGTGATGGCAGTAAATACACCAATTGGCAAGTTTAAGGTCACGTTTTTAAGGTTGTTACCTTTTGCCCCTGTCAAGGTCAGCATCAAGGGTTTGGCTTCGACTTTACCTTTTTTGGCTTTTTCTTTCTTCTCGCTTTCCGCTTTTTTCGCTTGGTTTTTGGTTAACGGAATGGCGGAGTCTTGCATTTTTTCATATTTATCGTCATTGGCGATTTTGGCTCGGTGACGCACGGTTGGCACTGCGATTTTCTTTTTACCCGATAAATATTGACCCGTCAATGATTCGGGATTTTTGGCAATGTCATTTGCCGTTCCTTCTGCAATGATACTGCCACCATGTACACCAGCACCCACGCCCACATCGATGATATGGTCGGCTAGGCGAATGGCATCTTCGTCATGCTCGACGACAATCACGGTATTGCCCAAATCTCTGAGCCGAGTCAACGTTTGCAGTAGGCGATCATTGTCACGTTGGTGCAAGCCGATTGATGGCTCATCGAGTACATACATCACGCCCATCAAGCCTGCCCCGATTTGGCTAGCAAGGCGTATCCGCTGAGCTTCACCGCCTGATAGGGTTTCGGCAGAGCGGGCAAGGGTGAGATAATCCAAGCCCACACTCACCAAAAATTCCAACCGCTCACGGATTTCTTTGATGATTTTGGCGGCGATTTCGCCTTTTGCGCCCTCAAGTTTTAATTGCTCGTAATACGCCATTGCTTCGCCAATTGATAGCTTGACCATTTCGGCAATGGTACGGTCACTGACTTCGACATGGCGAGCGATTTCGTTTAAGCGTGAGCCGTGACAGGCATCGCAGGTAGCATCAGCAAGGTATTTGGCAAGCTCATCTCGCACGATATTGCTTTGCGTGGTGCGATAACGGCGCTCCATATACGGCAACACCCCTTCAAATGGCACGGTTTTGGTGGATTTGCGACCCCGTTCATCGACAAAGTTAAAAGTCATTTTGTCTTTACCAGAGCCGTGTAAGATGACATCTTTGTGCTTTTTATCCAGTTGTTGCCACGGCGCTTCCATATCAATACCGTAATGCTCGGCAACCGTGGTCAGCAAGCCAAAATAGTAGGCGTGGCGTTTATCCCAGCCTTGAATCGCCCCTTGGTTAAGCGATTTTTCAGGATGCCCGATGATTTTTTCGGCAGCGAAATATTGGCGTTTGCCCAAGCCATCACACACGGGACACGCGCCATAGGGGTTGTTAAAACTAAATAATTTTGGTTCAAGCTCAGCAACCGAACGATCGCAGACAGGGCAGCTATGTTTGGCGGACAAAATTTTATCCTCAAACTCAGCATCCATGTCATGCAAGATAGCAATGTCGCTACCGAGTCGTAAGGCGGTCTCCAAACTTTCGGCAACCCGATTTCCCAAGTCATCGCGCACTTTGAAGCGGTCAACCACCACATCAATGGTGTGTTTAAAGGTTTTGGCAAGCGGTGGCACATCGTCAATGTCATAAATTTCGCCATCGACCCGCAGCCGTACAAAGCCTTGCCCTTTTAGCTGTTCCATCAACTGGATATGCTCGCCTTTGCGGTCATCGACGACGCGCGCGAGAATCATCAACTTGGTGTCTTCAGGCAATGCCATGACGGTATCGACCATTTCGGTGACGGTTTGCGCGACCATCGGCAGGTGGTGTTCTGGGCACATGGGCGTGCCAACACGGGCGTACAGCAGACGCAAATAGTCATAAATCTCGGTAATCGTCCCCACCGTGGAGCGGGGATTATGGTTAGTGGATTTTTGCTCGATGGCGATGGCAGGTGACAGCCCTTCGATGCTATCGACTTCGGGCTTTTCCATTTGTGATAAAAACTGGCGTGCGTAAGCCGATAAGCTCTCGACGTAGCGGCGTTGTCCTTCGGCGTATAGGGTGTCAAAGGCTAGGCTAGACTTGCCCGAGCCTGATAAACCTGTGATGACGACGAGTTTGTCGCGGGGGATGTCGATGTCGATGTTTTTGAGATTGTGGGTGCGTGCGCCACGGATTTTGATTGCGTCGTGCTGTGCCATATTGAGCTTCTTATTGTGTGTTTTTGAGTGGGAAATTTGGGTAAAAAGATGGGGTTTTAATGGGGGAATTGGATGGGGGTTTCAAGTTTAATTTTGAAACCTATTTCAACAAATTTGACCAAATATTACGAGAAACTATCAACTGATTAAGTTATCAATTCTGTTAATCATAAATTGCTTTTGGCTCACTGTCATCCTTGTTTTATACTCGTAAAATTAACATAACTAGATAAAACATAGCGTTTATTGCAAGCGGTTGCAAACGTGCGGACAATGAAGCTGATGATACTATTAACACAAGCGTTGGAAATATCTTAAATAAAATCATCACTCACATGAGCGATTTTTTATTTTTTATAAAACCCTTAAACCTTGCTATACTGGATTGAATCAAGAAAAAAGAAAATTTGTGACTGCAAAATTTGAGACAATAACATGGCAACGTTAACCCAAGAACAAACCGACTTCTTAAAAAGCCACCATATCCCAATGGACAAAACCTTTGACGCCAGCGGACTATCGAGCAAAGAATACAAAGCCAAAATGAAAGAAAATGGCGCGCTCGTTGCTTACGGTGTACCGCCCTGCCCAAAAGGTCACACCCTCAAAAACAAACAAGCAAACTGCCTACAATGCAACCCCCAAGCCATCGCATCGCTCAAACGCCAAGCTACCCCAGGGGAGGTGTATATCGCCGTCTCACCCAGTCAGTTGCTTGCCAAAATCAGCCTCGTTGAAAACGCAAGCGATATCATCCCGCAATTAAATAGCGAAAATCATGCCGAAATCAACGATTGGGTATTAGCGATGACAGGTCGCACCGACTCCATCGGACAAATGGAAAACCACTTGCAGCAGCGCCTTGCCGATTACCAAGTACCCAGAAAACTCACTGCCGATGGCAAAACTACCAAAGCCTCGGGCGTGTACGACGTTGATGTGCATGATGCGCTTGAAGTAATAAATGAAATGCCTTTCACCTTAAGCGAAATTGATAACGCCGTGATGGATGATTTTCACGCCCGCTATAGCGATAAACAGCTCCGCGAGCAGCAGCAAGCTGAGCAGTTAGCCATCGAAGAAGCAGCACGTAAACAAGCAGAACTTGCCGAACAAGCGCGACAAAAACAGGCTAAGCTTGAAGAACAACGCCAACTACAACAACAAGCCAAACAGCAAAAATTGGCACAAAAACAACAACGCCAACAGCAACTTGACGCCAAAAAAGCGCAAAAACAGCAAAAAATCGCCACCCAAGTGAAGCATAGCCCGTTAGAGGGCGCGCTAGTGGCTACCCCAAAATCATCATCTATCAAGCAGTCACCGCGAGGATTTTTTGACAATCAAAAAAATGTGATGTGGCTGATGATTGCTATCGCAGTGATTTTAGCCATCATGGTAACCGCTTACGCAATGCTAAAATAATGGGGCTAAAACAATAAAGCCAAAATAATGGGGCTAAAATAATTTTTATTGCCAATAAATTCTCTGTGATAAAAATTAGGCATATAATAAGCCGTTTTTGGCAAAATTTTGTGAGCCACCATGTCAGTAAAATCAACGTCAGTAAAATCAACGTCGAGAAATATGAGTCACAACTCCTCCATGAATGCATCCGAAAAGAAAGCGATTGCCGGGTTGGGCGGTATCTTTGCCTTGCGCATGCTCGGACTATTCATGATTGTGCCTGTGTTTGCAGTATATGGCACGCAATATGCACACGCCACGCCGTTTTTGATTGGATTGGCGATTGGTATCTATGGCTTAGGGCAGGCGATTTTTCAGATTCCCATGAGTTTTTTGGCGGACAAATATCCGCGTAAACCGATTATCATTGCAGGGTTATTGGTGTTTGCGCTCGGGGGAGCGATTTGCGCCTTATCAACAGACATCTATATGGTGATATTGGGGCGTTTGATTGCCGGCAGTGGCGCGGTTTCAGCAGTGGTGATGGCACTACTCGCGGATGTGACCCGTGAAGAGCATCGCACCAAAGCGATGGCAACCATGGGGCTGACCATTGCCATGTCGGTAATGGTCGCATTTGGGCTCGGTCCGATTTTGACGCATGTGCTCGATATTTCAGGCTTGTTTTGGGTGACAGTGGCGTCCGCTATTTTCGCCATTGGCTTACTGTGGATTGTGCCCACCCCAAATCGGGTACTAAAGCACAATCTCAATAATCACTCAGTTAAAGCACAGTTTGCTGAAGTATTAAAAATTGGCGATATTAACCGGTTGCATTTGGCGATTTTTGCGCTGCATCTGTCAATGACAGCGATGTTTACCTTATTGCCGCACCAGTTTCATGATGTGCTGGGCTTGACGGTGGCGCAGCAAGGTTTTGTGTATTTGCCGCTACTGTTATTGGGCTTTATCATTGCGGTTCCGCTGATTATCATCGCAGAAAAAAAACGTCAAATGCGCGCCGTGTTTTTGGCGTCTTTAGCGACCTTGGTGGCGGGATTGGTATTTTTGGCGGTGGCTAGTCAGACCATCGTGGGTTTGATTGTTGGGCTTGCAGTTTATTACATTGGCTTTAACAGCCTTGAGGCGACCATTCCGTCTTGGATTTCCAAACGCGCGCCTGTTGCCAACAAAGCGACGGCAATGGGTATTAACTCATCTGCACAGTTTTTGGGTGCTTTTGTGGGCGGTGCCATGGGCGGTATTTTGCTGACCAAACCGATGTGGCTGTCATGGACGGTGCTCGCCATTGTGACTGTCATTGCGTTATTGTTTATCTTGCCGATTGCATCCCCACCGTATTTGACCAGCCTAACGATTACCCTGCCAACGGGTATTGACACGACTGCATGGTCACAGCAAATTTTGGCGATTGACGGGGTGGATGAGATAGTGATGATGCCAAAAGAAAACATTGCTTATCTCAAACTGGATAAAGAAAAATTGACCGATGACACGCGACAGCATTTGTCACATCTTACCGGTCAGACGCTAGCAATTTGATGCAAAGTTTAGTAAAGTAATGGCATTGTACTTGCGCTAAATCCACAAAGATTTGGCTAAAAATACTATAGCGTTATTGAGAAATTCATTAAGAAAGTTATCAAAAAAATCATCAAGGAAATTCTATGCGCGGCGTAAACAAAGTAATCATTGTAGGCAACCTTGGTTCAGATCCTGAAGTCAAACAATTTGCCAATGGCGGTAGCGTGACGCGTATCGCCGTGGCAACAAGTGAGCAGTGGAACGACAAACAAACAGGTGAGCGCCGTGAGCAAACCGAATGGCACCGTATTTCATTGTTTAATAAACTCGGTGAAATTGCAGCGCAATACCTGCGTAAAGGTAGCCAAGTCTATATCGAAGGTAGCCTTCGCACCAGTAAATACACCGATCAAAATGGCGTAGAGCGTTATGCCACAGAGATTCGTGCCGACCAAATGCAAATGCTTGGTACCGCAGGCGGCGTTCAAGGCGGTATTGCTAATAACAATACTGCAAGCACAACCTACCAAAACCAGCCCCAAGGTGGTTATAATCAAGTTGGCTACAACCAAGGTGGCAACCAAGCGCCCAATCATTTTGGCGGCTATCCAAATCAAAATAATGCCCAAACTAATAACCAAGTTGCGCCCCAAGCGGGTCAAAATGCAGGATTTGGCAACAACCCATTTATGAATGGCAACCAAGCGCCACAAGGGGCAAATACAGCAAATAATCAGCCTGCCCAAAATCCCCAACAAAATCCAGCCATGGCAATGCCAAAACCAGGTGCAGTTGATGATGACATCCCGTTCTAGACTTTAAATTTTATTAGGTTTGTTTAAAAAAATCCCTGCGACAGTCTGACTGTGCAAGGATTTTTTATGCCGTTTTTTCTGATCGTAGCCTGCTAGTAAGTTGCAGCGTCTAAGATGCAGATTTAAGTTACAGGGTTTAAGGCGCAGGGTTCGGGTGTAAGGTCTGCACCGCTTCGATATCAGCCAATACCTCTTGGGACAATACCAAGTCTACGGACGCGATATTGCTGGCTAGTTGCTGAGTGGTGGTTGCCCCAATGATGTTGGCAGTCACAAACGAGCGGCTATTGACAAACGCCAGTGCCATTTGTGCCATATCTAGATTATGTTTTTTGGCGACCTCGGCATAGGCTTGGGTGGCTTGTTGCGCTTGCTCATTCAAATAGCGGGTAAAATGGCTATAAAGGCTCAGGCGACTGTTGGCAGGCTTGTTACCGCCCAAATATTTGCCTGATAACACGCCAAATGCTAGCGGTGAGTAGGCAAGTAGCCCAATTTGTTCACGGTGACTGATTTCTGCCAGTCCCACTTCATACAAGCGATTGAGTAAACTATATGGATTTTGTATGGTGATAGGTCGAGCAAGCCCATGTTTATCGGCTTCTGCTAAGTAGCGCATGACGCCCCAGGGGGTATCATTGGATAACCCATAAGCGCGGATTCGACCTTTGCTGATTTCATCATTGAGTGCTTCGATGGTTTCCAAAAATGGCGTCAATTCTTTGGTGTCTTGCTGCGCCATACTTTCTGTATAGCCGCGTTGACCAAAAAAGTTGGTCTGACGCTCTGGCCAGTGGAGCTGATAAATATCGATATGGTCGGTTTGCAAGCGCTGTAGATTGCTGTCTAATGCCGCACGAATGGTTTTTTTATCAAACTTGGTATTGCCACCGCGCAAAAAGTCATTGCGAGAGATTTTACTCGCCAATACCACCTCATTTCGCTTGCCTGTCTTGGCAAACCAGCTACCCATAAAGCGCTCTGTATCACCCTGTTTGTCTTTATCAGGGGGTGACGGATACATCTCTGCGGTATCCCAAAAGTTCACACCTTGGGCAAGGGCATAATCCATTTGTTCATGGGCATCCGGCTCGCTGTTTTGCTGTCCCCAGGTCATCGTGCCTAAGCAAATTTTGGAGACGCTATCGCCCAGTTGTGGCAATGTATCAAATTGCATGCTATTTTCCTTGTGTTTTGCATGATAGTTTTAACCAGCTTGGTGAGGTGATTGTAGCAAACTCATGGTGATAAAGTCGGTTGCAAATTGTAGTGAGTGCGGCAGGTAGCCGCAATAAACAGTCTGCCCAAAACAAGCCTGACAAAATTTTGATTTTTTATGGATTGACATTACAACGCCATAAAAATCAGTTATGATAAAGCGTTTGATTTTAGTTAGAAAAATATTTGAGTGTTGGCGCAGAGTGGGTTCAAAATTTTGCGTTAATAGCAATTTTTATCCTGCATGAATTATTTGATTGTTGATTAATCTGCTTGTGGATTGCGTCACTTTATCGGTGTCAAAAATCATTGTAAAAAGGTATTCAAGTTTGGCAAGTGTCAATTCATTACGTCCGACAAAACTATGGTGGCTGGTAGGTCTGGTTTTGCTTTGCTTAAGCTTGTTGATTCAGCTACCTGCAGCGTGGTTGCTGCAAAAATTTGCCCCAAACAACCCTTACTTGCAGCAAATATCCGGCAACCTTTGGCAAGGCCAAGCCAATTGGCAAATCAATGCGCGCCCCAATACGCCGCTGGCGGGTAGTGTCGATTGGCGCTGGCAGCCGTGGCATTTATTGATGGGCAAACTGGGTATGGCGGTCGATATCCGCTCTGGCAAAACCGACTTGCAAGGCGTGGTCAAATTCAATAAAACCAGCTGGCAAGTCAATGATTTCAACGGCAAAATCAGCCATGACACATTAGCGCAGTTGGTCAGTTGGCAATTACCCGACACACCGATTACCATCAAAGAAGTGTCGATTGAAAAAAATAAGCAAGGCTATCAAACCGCCGAAGGTAGCATGAATTGGGCAGGCGGTGATTTGGGGTATCCCACAGGCGGCAAAACCTACCTCATCAAACTCCCCACCATGCAAGGCAACTTAAGCGCGGATAAAGCCAGTGTACAGCCAGTAGCCAACGCCAATGGTACTAATAATAGCAACAAGGCGGCGCAAGGTAAAAGCTTGCATTTAGCCCTTACTACACCGCAAGGTGAGCGATTAGGGGATTTTTATCTTGACCAAGATAATATGATAGATGTGTCATTGACCCAGCGATTGCTCAAAAATATGCCGGCGTACCAAGGCAAAGGGGCTGATGACAGTGTGGTGGTGTCCATTCGCCAACCTTTGACCAGTATGGGTAATTAGAGACGCAGCGATGATAGCAGATATGATAAAAGCCACCCAGCGCCCCTCGTTGAGCCGTAAAACAACGACTGGTAAATTTGTGCCGATGGCGGTGGTAGAAAAACTGTATCCTTGGTTGCTATTGGTAGCTATTTTTTGGTTGGTGTGGCAATTAAGCCAAGCAATTTGGCTGGTGGTTGCACCGCCCAAAGCCCCTGTACTCACCCCAGTCCCCCTGCAGACGAACTTGGTCGCGCAATCTGCCAATAGCAATGCGTTAGATTATTTTGCGCAGCCAACTGCCCCACAAGCGCCGGCAGCGACACCCCCAGATATTAAAGTGGTGGGCGTGACCATTGCCACCCCAGAGAGTCAATCGTATGCAATTTTGACCGCCAATGGTAAAACCTTAAGCTATCGTATCAACGACATGATTGATGGCAGTGGTTATAAATTGGTCAAAGTCGCAGCCGATTTTATAATAGTGGCAGATGCAAGCGGTCAAACCAGTAAAGTGCCATTTGGGCAACCGTTTTTTCTTGACCAAAGCGAGGCTATCAGAGCCAAAGCGCAAGCCAACGGTGCAGCCGGCGTGGGTAATGGCTCAAATATGGGACAGACCCCCACACCGAGCTTAGGCGGCGCTGCGCCACAAGCGATTAGAGGCGCGCCAGTGGCTACAGGCGATCCGCATGATCGAGAGGATTCTGCGCCCAATATGGCGACGTCAAATGGTGCCAATACCTCGCCAAGCGGTGCATCGTCAGCCATTGGTGGGGCGATTCAAGGGCTTCAGCAAAATGCCTCAGGGTACCTAAGCCAAATGGGTGTGGCAGCAACAGGGCAAGGCTATTTGGTGACCGATGCGATGTCCGCAGGACTAAAAAATCGACTGGGGCTACAAACAGGGGATAAAGTCCTCTCCGTCAATGGACAAAACGTGGGTCAAAACCCAACGCAAGATGCCCAGCTACTACGGCAAGTGCAACAAGCAGGACAAGCGCAAATCCAAGTTCAGCGCGGCGACCAAGTCGTGACAGTACGCCAGTCATTTTGATAAAACATAGTAAAAAGTTACAGACGTCATCGCTACGTGAGACACGAGTCGGTGATATGCGTTAAAAATTGATAAGGTAAATTATGAAATACCCAACCATGCTAAAGCCAC
Source organism: Moraxella sp. CTOTU49803 (assembly GCF_032097965.1). Classification (NCBI taxonomy): domain Bacteria; kingdom Pseudomonadati; phylum Pseudomonadota; class Gammaproteobacteria; order Moraxellales; family Moraxellaceae; genus Moraxella; species Moraxella sp. CTOTU49803. Next base: position 259,937 of record NZ_DAMCJP010000002.1, read on the forward strand.
TATTTTTGAGCACGACACTGGCTATGAGTATCAGTTTGCTTAGCAGTGGTCTGTCAGCTGCCCATGCAGCCACTGGCTATAAAGTGCATTTGCAAGACGCTGATATCAAGGCGTTTATCGACCAAATTGCCACCATCACGCAAAAGAACTTTGTGCTAGACCCACGCATTAATGGCAATGTGACGGTAATTTCAAACAAACCCTTATCCCGTCAAGAAGTGTATGACTTGTTTTTAGCCGTGATGAAAGTCAATGGTATTGTAGCGATTGATCGCGGGCTGACCACAGAGCTGGTCCCTGATACCGTTGCCAAGCAAGCAGGGGTGGACGTGGATTTGCGCGGTAATACCGCAGGTAGCCAAATGGCGACCCGCATCTATTATCTCACCAATACCAATGCCAATGATATCTTAAACGTCATCCGTCCGATGATGCCGCCGTATGCCAATGCCGCTGTGGTGCCAAATGTCAATGCGATTATCCTCTCTGACCGCGCCGACAGCCTCAATCAATACGCAAAATTGATTAGCGATCTTGATAGCAATATGAATGACAAGCTGACCATTATTCCGCTGCGTCATGTAGATGCCAAGCGCATGATGGATTTATTAAGCTCACTGACAGGGACGGGCAGTGGTACAGCGCCAGCTGCTACGGGTCAATCAGGGCAGCCTGCTGTGGCATCAACCGGTGGCAGCCTGATCAATATCATTGCCGACCCGATTTCTGATAGGCTGCTCGTCAAAGGTAGTGCCGAGATGACAGCCAAAGTACAGCGAATGGTAGAGCAGTTAGACACCGTACCGACGCAACGTCTCAGTGGTCTTCGCGTGTTTCGTTTAAAATATGCCAGTGCCACCCATATTGCAGAAATGCTACGCGGACTGCTTGCCTATCAATCTATCAATAGCTCAGGTGACCAAACCACCTTGCAAGCAAGCTCAATGTTTCAATCTAGTAGCGATACCAGTAATAATAGCGCAGCGACCACCACCAATACTGCAGCGTCACCCACAGGTTCACCGCTAAATACCTCGTCCACCAGCAACACAACGACTGCGCAAAACAACGGCTATCAAGGTAGACCTTTTAGCATTATCGCTGACCAAACCCAAAACTCCGTCATCGTCAATGCCAACCCAGAGTTAATGGTAGAAATCGAAAACGCTATTAATGAGCTAGATACCCGCCGTGACCAAGTGTTGATTCAAGCAGCAATTATGGAAATCTCAGGCAATGATACCCAACAACTTGGCGTGCAATGGGCAATGGGCAACGCCAACAGCGGCGTAGGGGTGATTAACTTTAATAATATCGGTGCATCCGCAGTAGGTCTGGCATCTGAGATATTAAGCAAAACCCCAGGTACGGCGGCAGCATCGGTGGCAGGCGCGCTGTTGGGGATTGGCAATAGTAAAACCGATAGTAACGGTAATCGTGAGTTTTATGGTGCGATTTTGCAAGCCATCAATAAAACCAACAATGCCAATCTATTATCCATGCCCTCTATTTTGACGTTGGATAACGAAAAAGCCAATATTTTGGTAGGGCAGAACGTGCCATTTGTGACCGGCTCTTATACCACGGCAAGTAACTCATCAACCACGCCGTTTCAAACCGTGAGCCGTCAAGATGTCGGTATCAATCTTAATGTCATTCCGCATATTGGTGATAATGGTTCAGTGCGACTTGAGATTTCGCAGGAAGTGTCCTCCATTGTCGACGGTACCCTCAATAACGTGAGCGGTGTCGTCACCAACAAGAATTTAATCAAAACCACCATTTTAGCGGATAATCAACAAACCGTGGCATTGGGTGGGTTGATGCGTGATAACAGCACCTATGGTCAGCAAAAAGTCCCAGGATTGGGTGATGCGCCGATTCTTGGTAATTTATTTCGCTCAAAAAGCAAAAACTCGGACAAAACCAATCTGATTGTATTTTTACAGCCGACCATTTTGCGTAATGGTAGCGCGGTGGCAAGCGTGACCGAAAAAAGCTTAGACGGTATTCGTACCATGCAACTGGTAATTGATAAAAACGGTACGCTCAAACAAATCCCACTTAATATCAATGCCATGTTCCCCAATACCAATAGGGTGCAAAATGGCGTCAAATTGCCAACAGACGACCTGGTTACCCCAGCCGAGCAGAGCTTATCAAACACGCCAAGAGTGTATGCCAATGGTGTCGATATCGTCACGCCCGTGTCATCAAATGTGTCTCGCACAGGCAGTTCATCGACCACAACCGTGAGTCGCCCAGCGAGCAACGCCATCACTCAAGCGCCTATTGCCCAATCTACCGTCATCCAATCTAAAGCGCAGACAGGGCAGGGCGCAAAAATGGCTCAAACGCCTGTGGTGATTGCGACCCCGCCTGCGGTGCAGACCATCACCGTGACAAATCCCTAAAAATGTCCCATAATGCCAAGCATAATGATAATATTGAATACCCCTTAGGAGTAGGAGACTTGCATGGACAATCATCAAACTAATGCAGTGAATACGATGAACCTTACCGACAACTCGCAAGGCACTTCATGGCAACTCATTGGGCTGTCACCAGCGTTGGCGGATTTAACTATAGATATTGATAAAAGCTTAAGCATCGGACGTAGCGATAGCAATAATTTGGTATTAGCAACCTCACAAATCTCTCGCCAACACGCCAAGATTAACTGTATTGGTGAGCAGTTGTATGTACAAGACTTAGGTTCAAGCAATGGTACCTTTGTCAATGGTGAGCGTATCGGTACAGACGCGCATGCTTTGCAAGCCACTGATGAACTTGCCTTTGCTGACTTGGTATTTTTGGTGGTAAATGCCCCAGTCGACGCACTGGATGGTGATAGTTTTCTCAATAGTTTACAAGACATTGAAAGCTTTACACCCACCACTGACATTCATACCCAAACTGAATCGACTGCATCGGTTGAGCCATCATCACTGAACGCTGCAGCCAACACCGCGCCTGTGATAGATGTCGTTACCACGCAAGATTTTTTACCTAGCGAGCAGCTGAGCAACACTCACGTCGAACAATCCGTACCTTCTACACCGACAACAACAGTCGATGTAGCAAGCATTGATAATCCCACATCACCGCTACTTAATACACCGGCTCAGCCGCCTGTCATCACTGAGGCAGTAGCAGTATCATCACAGCCCGTTTTCCCATCCGTTCAGGTCTCAGCCGTTCAGCCAGCGCAACCATCGCCAGTTAGCACAGTAGACACTGATGCAATGAAACCTACGCCAATGAAAAGTGAGCCAACAAAACCTACGGCAAAGAAAAACGCCACAGTCGCAATCATGATTGTGGTAATCATTGCGCTGATTATTGCATCCGTGTTGTTGATGTATTAGGGTTTAGGTAGCAAATAAGCGGCGCAAGGCGCCTAAAATGCGGATTTGAATCATTAAATTTTCGTTTTAGCAAAAAAAATGAAAAAAAACTAAAAAAACGCTTGCAAGATTAAAAATATTTGCTAAAATGCTCACCACTTTCAAGCGATACGCCGGCTTAGCTCAGTTGGTAGAGCAACTGACTTGTAATCAGTAGGTCGCCAGTTCGACTCCGGCAGCCGGCACCATCCTTTAACACATCGTGTTAAGCGTACCTTGAAAGACAACTATGGTGGGGTTCCCGAGCGGTCAAAGGGGACGGACTGTAAATCCGTTGCGAGAGCTTCGAAGGTTCGAATCCTTCCCCCACCACCATTTGCCTGCTATTGTTATCTGAATATTCCCTAATCACGTTAACAGTAAGTCCAGTATGCTTGGGCGGGTCGCATTGCGGGTGTAGTTTAGTGGTAGAACCTCAGCCTTCCAAGCTGATGGTGCGGGTTCGATTCCCGCCACCCGCTCCATTATTCTAAACCAAAGTTTTGCTCATATAGCTCAGAGGTAGAGCACTCCCTTGGTAAGGGAGAGGTCCCGAGTTCAACTCTCGGTATGAGCTCCAGTTTTATAGAAAATACATTGAGATAAACTAAAAAATAGTTAAGGCAGCACAGATGTGTTGCCTTTTGTTTTAGCAATAACAAAAAAGTTTACCCATAAAGATGAAGGCTATGGAAAAAACTTGAAATTTATGTTAAATTTGCTATTTTAGTGACCTAGCAACACTCAAATTGGCAACACCAGCACTGGCAATACAGATACACCAGTTGGTTTATAGCTTTGAGCTAGGGTATTGCTAACAGTTTAACAATGATCAGAGGATTAAATTATGGCAAAGGCCAAGTTTGAACGTACTAAACCACACGTTAACGTAGGCACCATTGGACACGTTGACCATGGTAAAACAACCCTAACAGCTGCGATTGCGACCGTAGCAGCAAAACACAACGGTGGTGAAGCCAAAGACTACGCGTCAATTGACTCAGCCCCTGAAGAAAAAGCCCGTGGTATCACCATCAACACCTCACACATTGAATATGACACCCAAGCACGTCACTACGCACACGTAGACTGTCCTGGCCATGCTGACTATGTTAAAAACATGATCACCGGTGCAGCACAGATGGACGGTGCCATCCTAGTTGTATCAGCCACTGACGGCCCAATGCCACAAACACGTGAACACATCCTACTATCACGCCAAGTAGGTGTACCATACATCATGGTATTCATGAACAAATGTGACATGGTTGATGACGAAGAACTACTAGAACTTGTCGAAATGGAAGTACGTGAACTACTATCAAGCTACGACTTCCCTGGCGATGACACCCCAATCATCAAAGGTTCTGCCCTAGAAGCCCTAAACGGCGGCGAAGGCAAATACGGTGAACCAGCCGTACTAGAACTACTTGACACCCTAGACAGCTACATCCCAGAACCAGAACGTGCGATTGACAAACCATTCTTGATGCCAATCGAAGACGTATTCTCAATCTCTGGTCGTGGTACAGTCGTAACAGGTCGTGTAGAATCAGGCGTCATCAAAGTTGGTGAAGAAATTGAAATCGTTGGTATCAAACCAACCGCAAAAACCACCTGTACTGGCGTTGAAATGTTCCGTAAACTACTAGACGAAGGTCGTGCAGGCGAGAACTGTGGTGTACTATTACGTGGTACCAAACGTGAAGACGTACAACGTGGTCAAGTATTGGCTAAACCAGGTTCAATCAAACCACACACCAAATTTGACGCAGAAGTATACGTACTATCAAAAGAAGAAGGTGGTCGTCACACCCCATTCTTAAATGGTTACCGTCCACAATTCTACTTCCGTACCACTGACGTAACTGGCGCAATCCAATTACCAGAAGGTACAGAGATGGTAATGCCTGGCGATAACGTTGAAATGAACGTAGAGCTAATCCACCCAATCGCAATGGACCAAGGCTTACGCTTTGCAATCCGTGAAGGTGGCCGTACTGTAGGTGCGGGTGTTGTTGCTAAAGTTAACGACTAATCGTTAGTAAGCACACAAAAGAGTCACTTCGGTGGCTCTTTTTTTATGGAAATAAATTATGACTGCAATACAGATATATAAGTTAGATAAAACGAGTCCACAAGATAATACTTCGCAGCAAGTACTGGCGCAGCTGGCACACATTGAATCTGGGCTATTTATCTACGATGCTTGGTCGGCTGCGCAAATCAATTCACTGCTCGCGCAGCCATTTAACCATATAATTTATGCGACAGACGAGCTGAATCAGCAATTGATTGGCTATTGCATTTACAGCCACATATTTGAAGATAGTGAAATTTTAAGAATCGGAACTTGTCTTGATTATCAACAGCAAGGTATTGCAAGCCAATTGTTAACGGCTATGGCGCAAATGAGCCAAGCAACGGGTGCCGAGCGGATGCTATTAGAGGTAAGAGAAGATAATCATGCTGCCATTGCATTTTATCAAAAACATGGGTTTGAACAGGTTGCCGTTCGCAAAAATTACTACGATAATCATGACATGACCAAAACCCATGCGTTAATTATGCAGCGCAAATTCAATGCTAAATTAAATGCTAAGTAGTATTCCACATGTTTAGGTAATGCGCTTTTATCGCCTGCTGAAGCAGTGGCTCAACTTGCGCGGCTGTGACAGCCTCATCGAAGCGATGCCACTGTTGATTGATTAATAATTCACTGGGATAAAAACGCGATTTATATGCCATCTTATCCGAATCTGGTACCCAAAAACCTAAATATAAATACGGTAATCCAAGACGTTTAACATAGTCAATTTGGGTAAGTATCGCAAGGGTGCCCAAACTATTTATGGTTGCATCGGGATCATAGAAAGTATAGACTGCGGATATGCCGTCATCTAATTGGTCGCAAACTGCCACCATGACTAATTCATCATGAAGCCAAAACTCCATAAAAAATGACTGGGTAAAGCTATATTGTAGAAACTGTTTAAACCCTTGTAAATTGGGTGGATACATATCGCCATCACTATGGCGAGCGCAGATATAGCGAGCATATAGCATAAAATGCGATTCATCGGCATCATCACAAGCCGTAATTACCACATCCATCTCGTGCGATTTTTGCCATAGTTTGCGCTGGGTACGATTGGGTTCAAACTCGTTAACTACTAAACGTGTAGAGATACAGCGTTGACAATGGAAGCATACAGGGCGGTATAGATGTTGTCCACTACGCCGATACCCGAGCCGTGAAAACTGAGAAAAAAGAGGTGTACTTAAACGTTCATCCTTTGCTAATTCAATCAGCTCTAAACGTGCTGCACGATCCGGCAAATAACTACATTGATGCAGCGGCGTCAATTGGCTGGCCAGTGCCAGACTGGTCGGGGGGTGGGGTGGTTTTAACGTCATTGGTGCTTTTAAATACCCTTAACTTACCTAAGCTTGCGTAGTTGGAGGTAGGTAATAAGTCATCAAATCCTCATTTAACAGTTGATTAAGTGGCAATTTTTGACCGCAAATCGATGACCAATCAATACTCGGTAGCGATAATTGTTGCGCAAGCCCAGCTAAAAATTCCGCTCTGGGTAGGATGGATGCCCCTAAACGCAGCAAATGTGGGTTAGGCAACTGACAGTCCACCCAAGCAAATTGGGAATGCGCACACAGCTGCATTAACACAAAAAAAGCCGCTTTAGATGCATCTGTGACTCGGTGAAACATACTTTCACCAAAAAATGCTTGTCCTAGCTTTAGCCCATAGAGACCACCAATCAGCTCATCATCATCCCAAATCTCGACACTGTAAGCCACTTGCTCGGCATGTAGCGCCGTATACGCTTCAATCATAGCGGGACTGATCCAAGTGGCTGATGTAGAAGCTTGGGCATAGGCACGGGTGTCGGCACAGGCGGCAATAACCTTAGCAAAGGCAAGGTTGAGGGAAAACGTCCAACCTGCATTTTTGATTCGCCGTTTTAGGGTTTTACTGGCGCAAAAATCGCTAGGATAAATAATACAGCGCGGGTCAGGCGACCACCAAGCGATGGGCTCGCCTTCATTAAACCACGGGAACATGCCTTGGCGATAAGCACACACTAAGGTATCAGCCGCCAAATCACCTCCCAGCGCAATTAACCCTTCACCGTCAGGGTCTGCCGCCATCGGGTCGGGAAATTGATAACGGCAAACGAAAGGGTTTTGTAAGGGGTGGTGATTTGGCAATGGCATCGTTGAAAGTATTAGCTAAACAGTAGAGGTGTTGGCTGATACCGTGGTATTGGCATTCGCTAGATTGACGATATCTAAATATTTTTCTGCATCCAACGCCGCCATACAACCCGTAGCTGCCGAGGTAATCGCTTGGCGATAGATATGATCTGCCACATCCCCACAGGCAAACACGCCTTCGACACTTGTCGCTGTCGCATTGCCATCTAGACCGCTTTTGACCACGATATAGCCATTATTCATCTCAAGCTGATCTTGGAAAATATCGGTGTTGGGTTTGTGCCCAATCGCTACGAACATACCAGGCGCGTTGATGGTTTTAGTAGACTGGTCTTGGAGATTTTCAATCACCACACCTGTCACGCCTGCGTCATCACCCACCACTTCTTTGACTTGGCTGTTCCATTCGATGGTCACATTGCCATTTTTTTGTTTTTCAAATAATTGGTCTTGCAGAATTTTTTCTGATTTTAATTTATCACGTCGATGCACTAGGGTGACGTGGCTTGCGATGTTTGATAGATACAAGGCTTCTTCAACCGCCGTGTTGCCACCGCCAATCACCACCACAGGTTTGCCGCGATAGAAGAACCCATCACAGGTCGCACAGGCAGAGACACCAAGCCCCATAAATTTTTGTTCAGAGGCGAGCCCCAAATATTGCGCTGATGCCCCTGTCGCTACAATGAGTGCGTCACACGTGTAAGTAGCGCTATTGCCGATTAAGGTGAAGGGTCGCTGAGTTAGGTTCACTTGGTTGATATGGTCATACACCAACTGGGTGCCAAAACGCTCGGCATGGGCTTGCATTCGTACCATCAAATCAGGTCCCGTCAAGCCTTGTGGGTCGCCAGGCCAGTTATCAACTTCAGTGGTGGTAGTCAACTGCCCGCCAGTCTGCATACCTGTGATAATGACCGGTTTTAAATTGGCGCGCGCTGCATACACGGCGGCAGAATAACCCGCTGGGCCTGAACCCAAAATAATAAGCTGGTGATGGATAATTTCTGACATACGTCTTTCCTAACAATCGCTGAATAATAAACTAAATAATAAAACAGGCTAATTTTTGATTCATAAGTAAGATAGGGGCTAACATCGAAAATAGCAAGTAAATGTTATTTTTATAACAGATTCATCGCGCAATCAAAGCTCAATCAACGCTCAATCAACGCTCAAAAATGGCGTAAGCTTGTTATCAAAAAATACCCTACTATCCGGCTTTGTTGGCTCAAACCGCATTTATCATAGGGCTTGAATTGGCTGATTAACAAAGCAATTTTTCGCAAAAAAAGCTCAGCAACTCACCACTTAGATTTGATATGATAGTCGATTAAAAGGGTGATTTTAATCAACGTTTTTCCAAAATCATTGTTTTTTCACAATCATTATCAGTCAGTCATGGCGCAGCAAAGCGTTGGCTTACGGCTTATCCAAAGCAGGTTCAAATTCAAAGGTAAATTGCGTTGTCTTATTATATTCGTCAAAGTGTGCTTACGATTATCTGGCTAATCGTGGCATTGTTGTTAGTCATGTCCCTCATCAGTTATTCTGCCAATGATCCTAGTTGGTCGCATATCAGTAGTGCGGCAAATGAAGTCAGTAACTTGGCAGGCACGGGCGGTGCGTGGCTGGCTGATATTTTGTATGCGTTTTTGGGCGCGGCAAGTTGGTGGCTCATCGTCATTGCCTGTTATGAAGCTTGGAATGTATGGCGCCATGATGTAGAGCCTAATGGCTTGTTACGTTTTTTGGGTTATATCTTTTTGATCATTGCCACCGCAGGGCTGACAGGGGTGTTATCGTTTGGCTGGTTGGCGCAAGGCATGATAGGGCAAATCGTGGGCAACGGGCTTAGTAGTTTATTAACCTACTGGGGGACTTTGCTGTTTTTATTGGTGTTTATTGCGATCACCGTGACGTTTACCTTTGATTTACATTGGCATGAGATTTTATCGGGTCAAGCTATTCGCAGCCGCCTACACGCTGAAGCCGCAGATGAAGAAGAAACCAATACTGAGCTGAAGGCGACTGCTCAAGAAGCAAGCCAAGCAAAACCAAACGACACCGCACAACTGCCTTTGCCTTTAGCCTCCCATGACGCAGAGCAAACGGCTTACGACAGTAGTCGTCTAGCGGATGATGAGGCATTTGTTGGCAGTCCACTCGATGCGTTTTTGGATGAAACGGGTTTTAGTGAAATCAAAGATTATGAATGGCTCGAAGAAAACGATGCCACCAATCCATTTAAACCCGTCAGCTCAACCTATGTGGCAAACACCAAGCTGACCAAAAAACTGGATGAAAAACTGCAAAGTGAAATCATTAAAAAACCGTTTAAAATGCCTACCTTGAACAGACCGCATTCGATACAAGTAGATTCGCAACTCACTCAACCAACTCAGACAAGTGTAGACAGTGTAGCTGTATCGCCAGCTATGCCAACTATCGATGACGCATCTATGATGTTTGCCGCAGGCACAGGTGAGCTAGCAGATAAACGAATCTCTGAGCCTATGACTAGTCGAGAGATGGCTGCACAGGACGGGGCTATTGGGTCGTCAGATTTGGATGATTTAGCAGATAGCATAGATACTGAATATGAATTATCACAAAATCCTGTGCTAGAGCCACCATTCGAGGGCATTCAGACAGAGGCCGTTGAAGCAGAAAGTATTGAAGCAGAAGGTGCAGAAGGCATTGAAACACCATTTACTTCAGTCGCATCGTTATTGGGTATGCGACAAGTCCCAGCGCAAGCTAGGGCTAATCCATCAGATGAAAATGCCGCCGCACCGGCTGTAGCGGAATTTTCAACCCCTGCAGCAAGTCCGATGCCAACCCAAATAGCACGTCCAGCGCAAGCCGTCACCCAGATTGATACCAACGATATAACGTCTTCAATACCGACTCACAGCCGTTCGGTGGAATCTGAGCTACTCGACCAAATCGAACAGCCCGCAGCGACTCAGGTCAACCAGCCGCTCGATATCAATGATGATAGCCTGTTTAGTCAGAAATCGCGTGCCATGCAAACCGCAGCTTATCGTGCCAATTTAAGCCCGTTACCTGAGTTATCGCTGCTTGATTTGCCTGACCCTGACCGCAAGCCAAGCTACAGCCGCGAACAGTTGCAGCAGTTATCAGCGCTGTTAGAAATCAAGCTACAAGAGTTTAATATCAAAGCAGAAGTGGTCAATGCGCAAATGGGTCCAGTGGTGACACGCTTTGAAGTGTCGCTAGCACCAGGACTTAAAGCAAGTAAGGTGACAGGTATTGCCAAAGACTTGGCTCGGTCGCTATCCATGGCATCGGTGCGTGTGGTAGAAGTCATTCCAGGTAAACCTTATATCGGTATCGAAGTACCCAATCCGCAGCGCCAAATGGTACGACTCATCGAGCTGCTGAAAACAGAAGCTTATCAAGACCCCAATGGCTTGATCAGCATGGCAATGGGCAAAGATATTGCAGGTAGACCGATTATTGCGGATTTAGCCAAAGCGCCACACATGCTAGTAGCAGGTACCACAGGCTCAGGTAAGTCAGTGTTGGTGAATTCGCTGTTATTGTCAATGCTGCTCAAATACACACCAGAGCAGCTGCGATTGATTTTGATTGACCCCAAACAGCTCGAGCTTGCCAACTACGGCGATATTCCGCATCTGCTCACCCCCGTAGTCACCGATATGACCGAAGCAGCCAGTGCTTTGGCATGGAGTGTGGCGGAGATGGAACGTCGTTATCAGTTGATGTCATTATTCAAAGTGCGTAAACTGGATGAATTCAACAAAAAAGTCATGGCAGCCGAACAAAATGGTGAGCCGTTACTAGATCCGCTTTGGCGACCCAATGACAGTGTCAGCCAAGATAGAGCGCCAAAATTAAAACCGTTACCACAAATTGTGATTGTGGCGGATGAGTTTGCTGACATGATTATGCAGGTGGGTAAACAAGCCGAGGAGTTGATTACGCGTTTGGCACAAAAATCGCGCGCCGCAGGGATTCATTTGATTTTAGCGACCCAGCGCCCCTCAGTGGATGTGATTACTGGCTTGATTAAAGCCAATATTCCCGTCCGTGCCGCGCTTCGTGTCAACTCAAAAGTCGACTCGCGTACCATTTTGGATGCCGGTGGCGCAGAGGATATGCTTGGGCATGGGGATATGCTGTTTTTAGGACCTGGTCAAATCGAGCCTAACCGTGTACATGGTGCTTTTATCAGCGATGCGGAAGTCAACCGTGTGTGTGATGCATGGCGCGAGCGAGGCGCACCTAATTATATTGATAATATGTTTGATAACTTTGAGTTAAGCTCAGCACCAAGTGGGGGCGATGCTAGTGGGTCTAGCAATGGTGAAGAAGACCCACTGTATGATGAGGTGGTGGCGTTTTTGCTCGAAACCCGTAAAGTCTCTGCATCAAGCATTCAGCGCAAATTTAGTATCGGCTATAACCGCGCAGCACGTATTGTTGATGCCATGGAAGAGGCGGGCTTGGTAAGTGGCATGACCAAAAGTGGTAAACGTGAGCTATTAATGTAGAGGTTAGACAAAATAAAAAAAGGTGCGATTTATGCACCTTTTTTATTTAACGTTTTAAGCGGCTATGGATTCATTTATTCTATGGTATTTTGCGCTGCGACTACGACAATTTCTAATTTCCACAAAGGATTAACTAACTCAGCTTTGACTGTCGCACGGGTAGGCTTTGGGCAATCGGCTAACCAGTCGCCCCACAAGCTATTCACCACCGCAAAATCCGCCAAATCCTTGACAAAAATCTGAGCGGTTAGCAGACGTGATTTGTCGCTATTGGCTTTGGCGAGCATGGCGTCGATATTGTCTAGCACCTCTTGGGTTTGTGTGTGAATATCGGCAGTGTCGGTATTTGGCACTTGTCCTGCGAGATACACCACATGGTTAAAAATGGTAATTTCACTTAGATAGTCATTGCTATCGAATCGTTGAATGTGTGCGGTCATGGTGTTTTCCTTGTACTTGTAAATGGATAAATGTTATTTATGCATAGTCTTTTCAAATGCTATTTACAGGTATTTCTGAAAGAGAATAGATACTAGGCATAACGCTGTAATGATAAGCCATCAATGCGAATATCAGGCGTTCTGCCGAGCACCAAATCGCTAATTAATTTGCCAGAGCCACACGCCATTGTCCAACCCAATGTGCCATGTCCTGTGTTCAAAAATAAATTGCGATACCGAGTCGCGCCAATGATGGGTGTGCTATCGGGGGTCATCGGACGTAGCCCTGTCCAAAAACTTGCGTTTGGCAAATCACCGCCTGCGAATAAGTCCTGCGTGACCATTTCGAGTGTGGCACGGCGCTGCGGGTTTAGACTTACATCAAAACCACTTAATTCTGCCATACCGCCTACGCGAATGCGGTTGTCAAAGCGAGTAATGGCGATTTTATAGGTTTCATCAAGCACCGTTGATTGGGGCGCTAAATCAGCATTGATAATCGGCACAGTCAGTGAGTAGCCTTTGACAGGGTACACAGGCAGATTAAGCTGCAGCGGTTGCAAAAGCGCCCGCGAATAACTGCCCAACGCCAATACATACTGGTCTGCCGTTAATAACTCACCATTTACCAGCACCCCTTTAATCGCCCCAGCATCGACTACCAGCTTTTCGATGGTTTGATTGTATAAAAATTTCACCCCCAACGCTTTGGCTTGCTGCTCTAATGCTTGGCAAAACAAAAAGCAATCGCCTGTTTCATCATGTGGTAAATGCAATCCGCCAACCAGCTTATCAGTGGCATTTGCCAACGCGGGCTCAATATCAGCCAACGCCTTGCTATTGTCAATCAGCTTAAAAGGCACGCCTGAATCTTGTAACACCTTAATATCTTGCTGTACAGCCTCTAATTGGGCGGCTTTACGAAAAACTTGTAAGGTGCCTTGTGAGCGGTTTTCGTAGTGAATGCCGGTATCTTGACGCAGCTGCTGCAGACAGTCGCGGCTGTATTCTGCTACTCGTACCATACGCTCTTTGTTGATGGCATAGCGCTTGGCATTGCAGTTTTTGAGCATTTGTAGCATCCATTGTAACTGCCACAGACTACCATCTAACTTGATGGCTAAAGGGGCATGTTGTTGGAATAACCATTTAACCGCCTTCAATGGAATACCAGGCGCTGCCCAAGGGGTAGAGTAACCTGGGGAGATTTGCCCAGCATTGCCAAAACTGGTTTCTTGTGCGGCACCTGCTTGGCGGTCAATCACCGTGACTTCTACGCCTTGCTTGGCTAAATAATAGGCACTTGTCACCCCAATTACGCCACTACCCAGTACCAATACACGCATACTCACCCCCAAATATCTGCTTAATTATCAGTTAATTTCGCTAGTATAAGCAAAGTTTTGCAGTGAATTTTGCTGTTTTTATGCTAGAATTTTGCTGATATTATCGGTTTTATCATGTCAATCATCAAAAAACAGGGTTTTCATTTTGCTATGCGTACTTTAGACCGTACCGACCGTTTAATCCTTGAAATCTTGCAACAACAAGCCAGAATTTCTATCAGCGAATTGGCCGCCAGAGTTAACCTATCAACCACGCCTTGCTCAGACCGAGTTAAACGGCTGGAGCGTGAAGGTATTATCACAGGCTATCATGCGCGGTTAAATCCCAATTTGGTCAATAAAAGCTTGTTGGTGTTTTTGGAGATAAAGCTATCCACCAAGTCGGGCGATGTCTTTGAACAAGTGAGTAAAAAACTGTCAGAAATTCCAGAGATACTGGAATGTCATTTGATTTCGGGTGAGTTTGATTTTTTGGTCAAAGCGCGGCTAAAAGAGATGAGTTCTTACCGCAAGTTACTGGGCAATATCTTAAAACAATTGCCAGCGGCGGTGGAAACCCACAGCTTGATTGTGATGGAAGAGATTAAAGAAAGCTTGCATTTGGATGTGACAATGACCTAACTGTCGTGCAAGCTTTACGATATATGCTTTGTGATAAATGCTTTGCGACAGATGAAAAAAAAGACTGCCAAATTGCAGTCTTTTTATGTTGTCCCGCCTTAGAATTTTGGAAATTAGAGTTTTGGAAACTCTAGCGACCAGTGATTGACGAGTGGGTAGCGACGTTCACGCCCAAAGGCGCGGTGGGTAATCTTGGTGCCAATCGCTGCTTGACGACGTTTGTATTCATTGCGGTCTACCATACTGAGTACTTTTTTCACCACGTCTTTATCATAACCGGCTTCTACAATCGCATCATACCCAAAGTCGCGATCGATATACAGCTCCAGCATTTTATCGAGGGTATCATAATCAGGCAGACTGTCTTGGTCTTTTTGGTCAGGGCGAAGCTCGGCAGAAGGCGGACGCGTAATCACACGCTCAGGAATCACCGGCGTTTCTTCTAGGCGGTTGCGATAGTTGGCGAGGGCATATACTTGGGTTTTATACACATCTTTTAGGACATCAAATCCGCCTGCCATATCCCCATACAATGTCGCATAGCCCACGGCCATCTCTGATTTGTTGCCAGTGGTGATAACTAGATGACCAAATTTGTTGGACAATGCCATCAAAATCATGCCACGCGCACGGGCTTGGATATTTTCTTCCGTGGTGTCGGCGGTGGTGTTGCTAAACATCGGCTCTAGCGTATGACGCATGCCTTCAACGGCGGCATGAATCGGGCACACGGTATAAGACACGTTGAGTCGGTGCGCCTGCGCCTGCGCATCTTGCAGGCTGATTTGCGAGGTATACTCATAGGGCATCATGACTGCATAAACTTTATCTGCGCCGAGCGCATCAACGGCGATACATAGCGTGAGCGCCGAGTCTATCCCGCCTGACAACCCAACCAATACGCCTTTAAAGCCAGAATGATTGACATAATCACGCAAGCCGACAACCAGCGCTTGATAAGTTTCAGCGATTTGGCTGAGCGCAAGCGGTGATTTGCGTTGTTCTGATAATATCACTTGACCGCTTTGGGCATCGTGACGAGCAACCACATACAAGGTATGCTGCAAAAATCTTGGCGCTTCTTGCACGATTTTACCTTGAGCGTTGACGACCATCGAGCCACCATCAAACACCAAGTCATCTTGACCGCCCACGCTATTGGCATACACAATCGGGATATTGTGCTCAGTGGCACGGCTTTTTAATAAAGCCTTACGTTGTTCTTGCTTATTTTGTTCAAAGGGCGAGGCATTGAGGCTGATGATGATTTCCGCACCTTTTTCTTTCAGTGCGCGAATGGGAGCGTCTTGCCATAAGTCTTCGCAGATAAGTAGTCCAATGGTCAGCCCTTGATAGTCAAACAACACTTGGTTGTGACCGGTATTAAAATAGCGGCGTTCATCAAATACGCCATAGTTTGGCAGGCATTGTTTGTGATAAAAGCCTTTTTGCTGACCATTGTGAATGATAGCCACTGAGTTAAATGTGCCATTGGGGTCAATGTGCGGATAACCCACTAGCATCACGATATCTTTGACTGTGTAGAGCAATTCAAAAGCAAGTTTCACACGTGAGGCAAGACTTGGACGTAATAACAAATCTTCAGGCGGATAACCCAGCAGTGATAACTCAGGAAAGACAATGATATTAGCCCCCTTGTCACGGGCATCTTTAGCCAGTTCTACCATTTTTTTGGCATTGTTGATGACATCACCGACAATAAATTGCTGCTGTGCCACCGCAATTTTTAGCCCCACCATAGACTCTGCTTGGCTAGTCGATTGGCTTGATGACTGAGAAGCTGGCTGAGAAACTGATTGAGAAGTTGGCTGAGCAGGTTTTTGAGAAACTGGCTGTGGGTTTGCGGGTTGGCTTGGCGCATTGCTAGTATCAGCCGTGGGCGCATGGTTTGGCGTAGTAGCTTCGGCGGCCATTGACTCACTCGGTAGCTGCGTTGGTACGCTATCATCTGGGGTTAAATCAAGGTGTGACATGAAAAATCCTTCAGTAAAAATTTGTTATGGGGTCGTCCCTTTAGTCGTATCCGTCTAGAACGGTAGGCAAGCATCATGCCGCTATTATAATTATTGGTGGCAACAGCGATGGCATTACAAGATAAAATTATTCTACATTATATCGCTTTATGATGTGTTTACAATTGCAATCTTTAGATGCTACAACCGAAAAACGCTGCAACTGGTAAAATTAGCTTAAACATAGCATGAATAACCCATCAATGCGCGATTTTTTGCAGTATAATCAAACCTTACAATGCTAATTAACAGGCAATCATAATTCTTAATTGGCAACGATGATTCGTTCATTAGACAATGAGGTGAAGCGATGTTTACCGCAATTTTTGTGGTTTTGGTGATTATGGGGCTTAGCTGGGTTGGGATGAAATGGATGTATCCGCGACCACCGCAAGGCTATTTACAGCCGCAGCCAGGCGAGAGTACCGAGCTGCGAGCGTGTGATTTTTGCCATCATACGTTAGCAGAGTGGCGAGGGATTATAGAAGGAGATAAGTTCTTTTGTAATCAAGAACACCAAGCGGATTTTCATGCTGGCAAACATTACCAGCGCGCTCAAAATTAGTCGAATTTTATTTTACATTAAAGACGTTAGGCAAAACGGGCAACGTCTTCTAACATTTTCCCCACCAGGTCTTGCGCTTGGCTTTCGTTTTCTTGATAGCGTTGTAAGTTTTCTGATTTTTCAAACAACGTCAACGCGCACAGTACCAATAATTCTTCTTGGGGTAGCTGAGGCGCTTGGCGGCGTACCTCTTGCATAAACTGGTTAATATAGCTTGCCGCACGCTGCAAAGCAGGCTCTTCCGATTCTGGGCAGTTGATGGTATAGCTACGACCATTGATCAGGATATCAACTTTTTTAATGCTTTGGGCAGATGCCATAAGATTTTCCTAACGTATTCAAATGTTTTAAACATCACTAAGGCTGGCTTAAATAGGAGCGGGTCAATTTTCGCTGTCAATTTTTGCCAAGCGCTCTAACACAAGCTTGGTATGCTCTGCCGCAACGCGATTTTTTTCAATCAGCTTTTGATTTTGTGTGGTAAAAATCTGTAATTGGTTTTGGGTTTGTTCGTATTCGGTACTTAGCATGTTATGAGATTCGGCAAGTGACTGATAGCGCTGCTCAAGTGCTTGATACTCTTCGGCTTGTCTGGCAAGTTGTTGTTCCAAATTTTGCTGAAGTTCTTTGCTGCTATCGAGCTCAGCTTGTACCGCTTGCAGTTGATCTGCGGTAATGGTTGGCTGCGCTTTAATACGGGTTAGCTCGCTACTGGCGAATTGATATTTATCGCGAAGCTTAGTCAATGCGGTTTGTAGTTGGGTCAGTTGGTCAATTAGGGTGCTCATGATATGATGTCTAGTCAGTAATCGAGTGAATAATCAAGTAAATCATCAAGAGCGACGTGATGGGCGCTCATTGACATGAATAGCAAAAGGTTTTTTTGGTATAACTATAGCGTGAAGGCTTAAAATTTGAGTGATACTTATATTATTTTACCACTTTAATAATGCCATAGTTGACCGCATTAAGGCTAGTATTATCTCAATGTTGATATAATTTTTTGTGAAAAAAGGGTAAAGCGATGGATGATTATATTTCGGGTTGGCAAGATTGGACACAAGCATTTGAGGATTGGCATGACGTCACCATTAGTGAGTTACATGGGCTAATCTCAGGGGTGCTCAGTGTGTGTGATGCGCCAACCGAGCAAGAGTGGCAACTGCTACTGACTGAGCTGAGCTTTACCGAGCTTGAGCCAAAAGCGTTAGAGATAGTGACTGAAGAAGGCGAGGATATGGTGGCGGTGTTAACCGACGATGCTGACAGCTATCAGTTTATGCCGTTGTTGCCCGATGATGACCATCCACTGTATGAGCGTTTGATGGCACTTAAGAACTGGGCAAATGGCTTTTTGACAGGCTTTGGTGTCACCGATAGTGCGCTACGTCCGGAAGAAAATAACCTATTTAATGACTTGGCAAAAATTGGCGCGCTGCGGGTTGATGCGTATGATGAGGCGCTGCAAGGGACAGACAATGCTGAAGGCGAAGTTGAATATATGGAGTTACTTGAGTTTGTGCGCATGATTCCTGTAAGTGTGTCACAAGGGCGAGTGCGTAAATCAGTCGCCAAGTTGCCGCTCATCGCAGGATTTGCGCTAAATCGCCCTGTGGGCAAAGCCCAAGAGATTGATGAGGAGCATTTGGATTTTATTGAGCAACTACGGGATGATGAACTCGATTGGGAAGCAGAAAAAGATACCAATGATGATTTTGTTACCCATATGGTCATAGATGCCATGACCGGTAAAAAGCCGAATTGATGCTAATACCCTATTTTGACTAAATTTACCCTGATAGGGTGTTTTAATGGTTTAAGATTTGAGAAAAATGGAACGACTATGGGCTATCCATCCAACGCCGTAGACTGGTTAACAAAACTGATTGGTTTTAATACTGTCAGTCGCTACTCCAATTTGCAATTGATTGAGTATGTGGCGGGCTATTGTGAGCAGTTGGGATTGTCGCCATGTTTGACCTTTAATGCCGATAATACCAAAGCCAACCTCTTTGTGACTGTACCTGCGATGGGTAAGGGTGATACCGTAACGACAGGGGGTTTTGTGTTTTCGGGGCATACTGATGTGGTGCCCGTTGATGGGCAGGCATGGGATACCGATCCGTTTGTGGCGACCATTGTGGAAGATAAGCTATACGGGCGTGGGGCTTGTGATATGAAAGGCTTTATTGCTTGCGCCTTAACCCTGTTGCCCACTGTGGTGCAAGCAAGCCGCGATAGGATGCTCAACAAACCCATTCATCTGGCACTGTCGTATGACGAAGAAGTGGGTTGTTTGGGTGCGCCATTACTGCTTGCAGATTTGAAAGCGCAAGGGATTAAGCCCGACTACTGTATTGTCGGTGAGCCGACCATGATGAAAATGGTCACCGCGCATAAAGGCATCCAAGTGTATCGCTGCCGCGTGCATGGCAAATCGGTGCATTCATCGCTGACCCCGCAAGGCGTCAATGCCATCAGCTATGCCAGCAAAATTATCAATTTTATTGATAAACTTGCCGAACAATTGCAACAACGTAACGACCAAGACATGGCGTTTGACGTACCGTTTTCGACCTTGTCAGTGGGCACTATTACCGGCGGTACAGCAACCAATATCGTGCCCAATCTGTGCGAATTCACCTTTGATTACCGTAATTTGCCGCACATGAATGAAAGTCAAGTGATTGAGCCGATTCGCGCCTTTATTAAAACCCTTGAGCTTAAGATGCACGCCATTGACAGCGACACAGGCATTGAGCTAACTCGCAACGAAAATGTCCCTGCGATGACCGATAAAGATAGCCAAGCCTTGCAACAGCTCATTGAAAATTTGGTGGATGAACGGCAGCGTCACAAAGTGGCGTATGCCACCGAAGGCGGGCAGTTTACCAACGCAGGCATTCCGACGGTGATTTGCGGACCTGGCGATATTGGCAATGCCCATAAAGCCAATGAGTTTGTAAGCCTAAACCAATTAGCAAAATGCGAAAGCTTCTTACAGCAAATTCTTCAACAATGCTGTGACAGCCATTAAATTTTCTGGAAATATCATGTCAAATCAATTAACCATACAATTGTTGCCAAAGCTTCCCCAAAGCGAATTTGCCAAACGCCGTGCCAAAATTGCTGAAGCCTTGCCAAACAATAGCATTGCGATTTTGCAGACGGCTCCCGCGCATATCCGCAACAACGATGCTGAGTACAAATACCGCGCCGACAGCAGTTTCTTCTACCTGACAGGCTTTGCCGAGCCAGAATCAGTTATGGTTTTGGAAAAAACTGACCATACCGTCAACTACACGTTATTTTTACGTGAAAAAGACAAACTACGTGAGATTTGGGATGGTAAACGCGTGGGGCTTGAAGGTGCAACTGCAGATTTTGGCGCCGATAAAGCGATTGCCATTGGCAGAATTAATGAGGTGATGCCGACCTTAATTTTTGGTAAAAAACACGTGTTTGCCCGCTTTAATAATGAGCTGATTGGCTGGCTTAATCAAGCCAAGCAACTGCAGCGCGGCGAAGGTTTGGTCGATACCATCACCAATATTGACAGCCTTATCAATGAAATGCGGCTGATAAAAGATGAGTCTGAAATTGCATGCATGAAAGTCGCCGCCCAAATCAGTGCTTACGGGCATATTCGCGCCA
The DNA here is from genome assembly GCF_032097965.1 of Moraxella sp. CTOTU49803. Taxonomy (NCBI): domain Bacteria; kingdom Pseudomonadati; phylum Pseudomonadota; class Gammaproteobacteria; order Moraxellales; family Moraxellaceae; genus Moraxella; species Moraxella sp. CTOTU49803. The sequence continues at coordinate 280,759 of NZ_DAMCJP010000002.1, forward strand.
TGCAAAGCGTGGCACCCATGATGCAGAAAAATCAAGGGAACGAAAGCAGACTGGAAGCTGAAGTCAACTATGCCTTTGCCCAATACGGCTGCGTACCCTCTTACAATAGTATCGTGGCGGGCGGCGACAATGCCAATATTTTGCATTATGTCGAAAACGACCAACCGCTGCACGATGGCGACTTGGTGATGATAGATGCGGGCGCCGAATACCAACATTATGCCGGCGATATCAGCCGTACTTTTCCTGTGAGTGGCAAGTTCAGTGACGTGCAAAAACAAGTGTATGATATTGTGCTAAATGCCAATATCGCCGCCATCAACAGCCTAAAAGCAGGCGAGCATGGCAAAATCCATCATGAAACTGCGCTCAAAGTACTGACCCAAGGCTTGATTGATTTGGGGATTTTGACAGGCGATGTCGATGAGTTGATTGCTGATAAAGCCTACTTGCCGTTTTATATGCATGGCACAGGGCATTGGCTTGGATTAGATGTCCACGATGCAGGGCGCTATACTGGCGACGACGGTAAACCCAGAAAGCTTGAAAAAGGCATGGTGATTACCGTAGAGCCAGGCTTGTATTTTGCCCATGACAATGCATTGGTACCCAAAAAATATCGGGGTATCGGCATTCGGATTGAGGATGATGTGGTCATTACCGAGGGTGAGCCGCTGGTTCTTACCCGTGATGTGCCAAAAACAACGTCAGCAATTGAAGCGCTAATGCAGCAAAAAGTGCATTCATAGATATCATCCATACCTATATGGACAGCTGAGCTTTGTATGATACAAACCTAGATGAGACAAACAAAAAAAGCCCAAGACAGTTGGGCTTTTTTAAGGTCAATCGTTTATCGGCATTTTAGGCATCCGCTGGTGGATATGCCAAATGCTCGATTTTATCTTCGGGCAAGTTTGTCAATAAATGGATGCGCTGAGAGAGTTGGCGTAATACTTGGCTAAAGGCGGCTTTTTCCACCTCACTATCGGCTGATACACTGTCCGTATCATTGATATGCCAATGTGCAGTCAGTGGAAATTTGCCATCAATGTCCGCATGTTGTTGTAAAGAATTGCACAGCCCAATCACCAAATCAATCTTTGGCGCGTTGTCTTGTAAAAACTGCTTGACGGATTTGGGCGCTAAGCCTGTGACGTCATAACCTTCTTGTTTTAATACCTCAAGCGTGAATGGATGCGCGCTAGGGGATGGCTCAACGCCTGCGCTATAGGCTACAAAACGGTCACTGCCAATTTTATTTAAAATGGCTTCTGCCATCAGGCTACGGCTAGCATTGTGCTTGCACAAGAACAACACGTTATAAGGCTGCGTCATCAATAATTTCCTTGTCATCAATCTGCGAACGGTCAACACGTTGGGACGTGCAATTTTTGATAATAAAATTTTACCGTTAATGGCAAAAAATTGCTATCTAAATCCTCACACTTGTGCAAGTTAAAACCGTTGACATTAACCGCTTGGTTTTGCCAGCAATTCGATATCAAATAGGTTAAAAAATCATTTATTCCAAAAAGTAATGTTTAGTATAAAAATAATTTACGTTTAATGGATTTTAAAAATAAAAGTTTTAAATAACTGATTTTATTATATTTTATGTAACTGCAAAAAAATAATGACTTGCTTGTATAACTTTTGGTTGGGTTTTGTGAAAAGAAAGTTTGACATTAACTATTGATTCATGAAAAATCTACATACTGCAAGATTCTCGTTGCAATTTTTTCATTTAATCACATTCGACTAGGGAGGGATTATGAGCACTAATCACAAGTCGTCTCATTCCCAGTGGAGCTCAAAGATTGGGTTTTTAATGGCTGCCGTGGGTTCTGCGGTCGGTCTTGGCAGTATTTGGAAGTTTCCTTACATGACAGGCGATAGCGGTGGCTCGGCATTTGTTATCGTGTTTATTATCAGTATCGCGCTTATTGGTTTTCCAGTGTTGGTCACTGAATGGCTGATTGGTCGCCGTGGACAAAGTAACCCAGCGGCAAGTTTTCGCAAAGCGGCGGTAGCCAATAACACCTCACCTGCCTGGAGTCTGCTTGGCTACTTTGGTATTTTAGCCGCTTTTATGATTTTGTCATTTTATAGTGTGATTGGCGGCTGGTCGCTTAATTACACCTTAAAAGCGGGTATCAATGCCTTTGGTGGTCTCAATGCCGATGCCACTGGCAAAATTTTTGAGACGATGTTAGCCAATCCAACCGAAATGACGTTGTGGCACACAGCGTTTATGGGCTTGACGGCGCTAATTGTGGCAGGCGGTGTATCAGCAGGTATTGAGAAAGCATCAAAAATCATGATGCCTGCGTTAGCTTTTATCCTATTATTTATCGTGGGATATAATGCGATTAATATGGATTTTGCCAAAGGCGCAGAGTTTTTGTTTAAGTTTGACTTGCAGCGTATGCAGGAAGTTGGTGTGGGTAAAGTACTGATGGCAGCGCTAGGACATGCGTTCTTCTGTCTGTCACTGGGCATGGCGATCATGGTGAGTTATGGTTCATACCTAAAACAAGATGTGGATTTATTGGCAACCGCGCGTACGGTGATTATCTGGGATATTATCTTCTCATTGGCGGCAGGCCTTGCGATTTTCCCGATTTTATTTAGCAATCATCTGGATCCAGCGGCAGGTCCCGGTTTGGTGTTTGTGACCTTGCCAATCGCCTTTGGTCAAATGAGCCTAGGTGTGGTGGTGGGTACTTTATTCTTCTTGTTATTGACCTTTGCAGCATTGACGTCGTCGATTTCAATTCTTGAACCTATTGTCGAATTCTTGGAAGAAAAAACCCCAATGAGCCGTAAAATCTGCACGCTAGTAGGGGCAGTGGCAACGTGGGCAGTGGGTATACTTGCGTTATTGTCATTCAATAAATTGTCTGATTTTGCGGTATTTACTATTCACAAAAACGGTAAAGACATCCCACAAGGTATCTTTGACGCGCTAGATTATACATCCAGTAAAATCATGCTACCTTTGATTGGTTTGGGTACCATTATTCTCATCGGCTGGTTTATCAACCAAGAATCGGTAAAACGTGAATTGGGGCTAGATGGCATGAAATGGACTATTTGGCAAATTGTGGTAAAATTTGTCGCACCGATTGGTATCATTGCTGTATTTTTAACGGAGTTACTGGGTTAATCCCAAGGGCTTTATCTCAACAGCTTTATGTAATTAATTGCTCACAATAAAAAACCCCGAATCGTCGGGGTTTTTTGTTTCAATGAAATATTAATCAGTGCCATATTCTTGGCGTTTTGTGGCAAAAAAGCGCTCAAGTCGATCCATCGCTTCATGCAAATCTGATGCATTGGGCAAAAATACCACGCGAAAATGGTCAGGCGCATGCCAGTTAAAACCCGTACCTTGTACCATCAATACTTTTTCTTGTAGTAATAATTCCATCATAAACTGCATATCATCTTCGATTGGATAAATGTCACGGTCAATTTTTGGGAAACAATAAAATGCCCCTTGCGGCATGGTGCATGAGATACCTTTAATGGCGTTTAGGCGCTCGATAGCGATGTTGCGCTGCTGATACAGGCGACCGGTTGGTGCGGTCAAGGCCTGCATACTTTGATAGCCACCCATCGCCGTTTGAATCGCGTATTGTGAAGGGACGTTGGCACACAGCCGCATCGATGATAGCATGGTTAACCCTTCAATAAAATCAGCCGCATGGTGTTTTTTACCCGATAACATCATCCAGCCTGAGCGAAAACCTGCGATACGGTGCGACTTTGACAAGCCATTGTACGAGATAACCAAGCAGTTTTTGGCAAGGGTGCACAGCGGTACATGCACGGCATCATCATACAGCACGCGGTCATAAATCTCATCCGCCATCAGCACAAGCCCGTGTTTTTCTGCCAGTGCCACGATTTTTTTTAAATTTTCGGTAGAGTAAAGTGCGCCTGTTGGGTTGTTTGGGTTGATCACCACAATGCCTTTGGTACGCTCATTGATTTTGCTTTCGATATCGGCAATATCTGGCTGCCAGTTGTCTGCTTCATTACACAGATAATGAACCGCTTTACCCCCTGCCAAATTCGTCGCCGCTGTCCAAAGCGGGTAGTCAGGCATTGGAATTAGCACTTCATCGCCATCATCCAGTAACGCTTGCATGGTCATCACAATCAGTTCAGAGACGCCATTGCCCAAATACACATCGGCAACGTCTACCGCTTCTAACAATCCTTTGGCTTGGTAATACTGCAAAATCGCTTTACGCGCGGCAAAAATCCCTTGAGAGTCTGAATAGCCAATCGCATTGGGCAAATTCATCGCCACATCTGATAAAATCTCTTGCGGCGCTTCAAACCCAAATGGGGCAGGGTTGCCGACATTGAGTTTGATGATTTTATGACCTTGTGTCTCCATGCGGTTAGCAGTTTGTAGCAAAGGACCGCGAATGTCATAGCACACGTTTTGCAGTTTATTGGATTTATTCAAAGTTTTCATGGTAAATACATCACTACTAGGTTTGGGATTAGGTTTGGGATTAGGTTTAGAATGGTTGGGTTGAAAATTGGTAGCATCGGGCGTCGTCGGTTGAGCCGTTTGACCCTGCCACGGGTTTGCTTGATTGGCATCGCTTGATGCTTGTGCTACAGTAGTATCATTGACCGTATGCGCTGCTAACGCTTGAGTGCTGACGTTATGACTTTCCACCCCAGTACCTGATAGCAAATAGCTTTCGCTGCACCCTAACAGACTGGCAAGCACAGGCAGTTTATTGGACACGATGCCATTGGAGCCGCGCTCCCAATTAGAAATCGCGGCACGGCTAACTTTAGCACCAGCTTGGGTCATTAAATCGGCAAGTTCAGCAGTGGTCAAACCTTTGCTTTTACGCAGCTTTGTCAAGCGTTGTCCAGCCGATAGTTTAGCGTCAGTGAGCATAGCGGGGGAATTCCATTTGAATATCAATGAATTTTATCAATATTTTGTCAGAAATACTGACAAATTTAAAGTGTAAATATTGGCGGATAACTGCCAATAGATAAACTACGCTTGTCAGCATAATAATGCAAGAAAAACTTACAATTTTTTAACTAACAACTTTTTAACTAACAACAAGGAGATTTGCTATGGAAGATTTTTACCAATTGTCCGCGACCGATATTCGAGGTCAGCTATTTGATTTTGACACCCTTAGAGGTAAAGTTGTATTGATTGTGAATACCGCGAGCAAATGCGGCTTTACCCCGCAGTTTGATGGCTTAGAAAAGTTATACCAAGCTTACAAAGACCAAGGATTGGTGGTGTTGGGTTTTCCCTGCAACCAATTTGGTCAGCAAGATCCTGGCAATGAAGCGCAAATTAGTGAGTTTTGCCAAATCAATTATGGCGTGACCTTTCCGATGATGGCGAAAGTTGACGTTAATGGTAAAGACACCCATCCTGTTTATCAGTTTTTAAAATCACAGCCACAAGGCAAGGGTATGTTGGGTGACGCTATCAAATGGAACTTTACCAAGTTTTTAGTTGACCCACACGGCAGAGTCGTAGATCGTTTTGCACCGACCAAAGCCCCCCAAGACCTTGAGACGGATATCAAAGCACTACTGGCGCAACCGTGAGAAAATGCGGGAGAGAGAAAAATAAAAAGGATTTAATTGGGGGAATTAAATCCTTTGGGTGACAAGCGATAGAGACATTGTTATTATTGTTATCTTATTATTCTTATTGTTAGCTATGACCTTGCTGGCCATGTAGGTATGATAGGGTTTTTATGTGACAACCACATGACATGCTCAGCAAAATTTTTTAAAAAATTTTAATATTTGCCAAAAAAAATCATTGACAGCAAAAATAAATTCTCTATAATACCCACCACAGACGATGGGTCGTTAGCTCAGTTGGTAGAGCGTCTGCCTTACACGCAGAATGTCGGCGGTTCGAATCCGTCACGACCCACCAATTTGACAAGTTTGGGTCATCGTCACCAGCTACCGTGCAGTGGTAGTTCAGTTGGTTAGAATACCGGCCTGTCACGCCGGGGGTCGCGGGTTCGAGTCCCGTCCGCTGCGCCACTTATTTTAGTGGATTTAAAAACGAAATTTTTAAAGTTTTATACCTCAAATCTCCCCTGATTTGAGGTTTTTTTTGGCTTTAAACATATGATAAATTATTGATTCTAAAAAATTTATTGTTTTACGTATTTCTCTCTTGATGTAATTAGGAAAATTGGTTTTACTTGTTAATTTGAAAAGATATCTATTTTTAATATTTAAGTAAAACTAATGTGACCAAACGCTTGTGACCAAAACGTGACCATTTTGTGACCAAAAATTTTGGCTTACGGTCTGTAGGGTCACCCGCCAACTATTAAAACCAATTGTTAAAATATAAAAAGTACAGTAAAAATTCAAAGGCAGATTTCATTACAAGCTGTCAGGCAACCAAAATTCATGCAATCGAACAACAAAGTCTCGCATTTTATGGCATGATCTATACCGCAATATCCCCATCGCCCACTACCAAATTGTCAATGCGTTTTCCCCTAACCCAGTCATTGAAAGCATCCGATTATCCAACGGGGTCATAGCCCAGACGAGGCGTCAGTTAGTTAAATTAAACCAGATAGATAGGTAACAAATGTTGAATTATAAACTTTATAATTATAGTAAATTATTAAATAAAATTAATTAATCCTATTTTGTATATTCTATTAAAATGTTACAGTATGTTAATATATATATCCTTTATAATCAAAAACTTAGTTTTGTTTTTATAGTATATAAGCCTTGTGAAATCTTGCTGTAATTTGAAATATTGTAAATAATTTGTTAAGGTTGCTTTCCAGTTAATCTAATGAAAAGATATCTTTATGAGTTCTGTGAAAGTCGAAAAATTCGGCCCTTTCCCTCGGGTTAATCGTCCTGTTTTTATTGCCTCCGCATTGCTGATTGTCGGATTTATTATTTTTGGTTCGTTATTTGGTGAGTTGGCAGGTGAAGTTTTTAACCAACTGCAGTCTTTTATTACCCACCGTTTTCGTTGGCTTTTTATCATTTTGATGAATGTCGCGGTGGTGTTTAGCCTATATATTGCCTTGAGTCGTTATGGCGATATTCGGCTTGGGCATCAGACAGAGCATCCTGAGTATAGCTTACTGTCATGGTTTGGGATGCTGTTTAGTGCGGGGATTGGGATTGGTCTGTTGTATTGGGGGACGGCAGAGCCCTTGTATCATTTTATGTCGCCTCCCATGGGGCAAGCCGAAACCGTAGAAACGGCTAAACAAGCGATGAGTATTTCGTTTTTGCATTGGGGGATCCATGCGTGGGCGTTGTATTGTGTCGTGGCATTGTCATTGGCGTATTTTCATTATCGCCGTGGCTTGCCATTGTCGATTCGCTCGGTACTGTACCCATTGATTGGTCAAAAAATCTATGGCAAATGGGGGCATGTGGTCGATACCCTTGCGGTGTTTGGCACGATGTTTGGGGTGGTGACTTCCTTGGGGCTAGGTGCGATGCAAATCAACGCAGGCTTTAGCAATGTGTTTGGTATTCCCAATAATGTCCCAGTACAGCTTTGTTTGATTGCAATTATCACCGCAATGGCGACGCTATCAGTGATGATGGGGCTGGATAAAGGGATTAAACGCTTAAGCGATATCAATATTGTGCTGACTGTGTTGCTGCTTGGTTTTATGTTATTGTTTGGTCCGACCCAGTTTATCATCGATAGTTTTATTGAAAATATCGGCAATTATGTCAGTCAACTTATTCCACTAGGATTTTGGAGTGAGGCGTATAGCAATACGGATTGGCAGGCAAATTGGACGATTTTTTATTGGGCATGGTGGGTGAGTTGGTCGCCATTTGTGGGAATTTTTGTGGCGCGTATTTCTCGGGGTCGTACTATCAGAGAGTTTATTTTTGGGGTGTTATTTATCCCGATGCTGTTGTTGTTCTTTTGGTTTACCACCTTTGGCGGCAGCGCGGTACATATGGAATTGATGGGCAATTATGGGCTTATTGAAGCAGTCAAAGCCGATTATGGTAGTGCGATTTTTAAACTGATTGAATATTATCCTTTAACCAAGCCTTTGACGCTGGTGATTGTGGTGATGATTATGTTGTGGTTTGTCACTTCGTCAGATTCGGCAAGCCTTGTGATTGATATGCTCACCGCAGGCGGCGATACCAATCCGCCAAAAATTCAGCGGTTATTTTGGGCATTGAGCCAAGGGGTGATTGCTGCGGTATTATTGGTGGCAGGGGGGTTATCTGCGTTGCAAGCGGTCGCGATTATTGCAGGCTTTCCGTTTGCCATCGTGGTGTTTGTGATGATGTATTGTCTATGGCGAGGGCTGACACGCGATAGATTGACCTTGTACCGTAATCAACAATGGTATATCACGGCAGAGTCTGCTGAGCATAATTCAGCAAATGAGTTTATTGATGAGCATTTATTGCTGGGTCCGCCTGTCGTGGTTAAGGATGAGTAATATTGTTTTTCTTGATTAACATAAATGGACGGGTGCAAGCGTGCAAAGCTGATGCCTGTCTAGGCAGTCAACCAATGGGCGTTAATTGACAGATTCATAGCCTAGACATGCGTTACAAACAAAAACGCTATAACCAATGCCTAATGTATGGCAATATCTGATATGCCGGTAAAATTGTATGCCCATAAAATAATGAGGAAACCCCAATGAGCAAGCCTGAAAAACCTTTTATTGCGCTTAATATCGCAATCTTAACTGTATCAGACACCCGCAGTTTAGAAGAAGATACCTCTGGTCAATACCTAGCCGATAGCCTTGTCGAATCAGGGCATACTCTGGCGGAGCGAGCCATACGCACCGATGATATTTATCAAATCCGTGCTATCGTGAGTCAATGGATTGCCGACCCTGAGATTCACGCTATCATTACCACAGGCGGGACAGGTTTTTATATCCGTGACCAAATCCCTGAAGCCCTAAGCCCGCTGTTTGATAAAGAAGTACAAGGTTTTGGCGAGATGTTTCGCACGTTATCTCGTGATGAAATCGGCATGTCAACCTTGCAATCTCGTGCGCTAGCAGGCATGGCGAATAATACGGTGATTTTTTGTTTACCTGGCTCCTCGGGTGCCTGTCGCACAGGCTGGGAAGGCATCATCAAAGAACAGCTCGACAACCGTACCCGTCCGTGTAACTTTGTGCCGCATCTGATGCGTGAAAATCCAAAACATGACCATTAAATTGGCAGGGGTGGTGATTTTGGCGGGGGGTGAATCATCTCGGATGGGTTCGCCCAAGGCGCTATTAAGCTTGCCAAATGGCGAAACTTTGCTTGATTTTCATATTCGTCATGCCAAACGCTTAAATGTCCCTGTCATGGTGGCAGATAGTGGTAAGCGCTTATGTCATGATACAACCGTCAAAATCATTGATGATTATCTGCCAAATCAACAAAATGGCAAAGGAGCAGGGGCGTTATCAGCCATGGCAAGTGCCATGAATCAAGTCATGTCTCCTTACCATTATTTACTGGTGATAAGCTGTGATAGTTTGGTTCATGCCCATCAAGTTTTTGATAAGTTGCGTTATGCAGTAACCGATAATGAGGCGGTGATTTATTTAAAGGCTGAAAAGGATTATCCATTGTTGGGTTTGTATCGTACGGATTTATTAATAAAATTAAACGATTATTTGGATAAGGGTCAGCGCGCAGTGATGAAGTTTTTGGCGGATAAAAAAATACAAACCGCTGCATTGCCGAATGAATGGATAACTTTAGCAAATTTTAATACCAAAAATGAATTTGATTTGGCGTTGAACTCACTCAATGACATAGGATAAATAGGTCAAATTTTGGGAAATTATTCACATTAACAGGATATAAAATAATTTCATCAGTTAAGGGTAGGATTAAGGGTATGAGTTAAAATTTAGGCATGGTAATTGCATTTTTAAATTACCTTGTTTGATTATGTTGGAAAACTGCTATGCCTTCAATCAGTAGCCCTGTGAGTGTTGAACTTTTTCCCCATGACAGCGTGAAAGAAAATCGTTTTGACCTTCCTATAACCCCCAGACATGCAAAAGCTGTACAAAATCAGGGCAAAGTGTATCTGGTTGGTGCAGGTACAGGCGACCCCGAACTCTTGACCATCAAAGCCTATAAAACCATCTTGCAAGCGGATGTGATTTGTTATGACAATCTGGTGAGTGATGAGATTTTGGCACTTAACACAACGGCAGAAAAAATCTATGTCGGTAAAAAATGCCACAAGCACAGCATGTCACAGCAAGAAATCAATGGCTTATTGGTCACCCTAGCGCAACAAGGCAAAACTATTGTACGCTTAAAGTCGGGCGACCCGTTTATCTTTGGGCGTGGCGGTGAAGAAATGCAAACCGTGATTAGCGCTGGTGTAGCCTGTGAGTCGATTGCAGGCATTACCACAGCATTAGCAGTCGCCAATAGCGTCAATATTCCGCTCACTCATCGTGACCATGCCCAGTCGGTGAAGTTTGTTACTGGGTTTTTAAAGACTGATACGCCGAATGAGCAATATGCTGAGTTGTTAGCGGATAATCAAACGGTGATTT